>DYOP01000061.1:0-11538 GCA_020720425.1 Bdellovibrio sp.
TTTGAAGGAGTGGCTGAAGAACCCTCCGGAAGGGTTTCGAGTGGAGCCGGTCTATGCCACGGAAGATTCTTCGGGTTACCGCTATGCGCGCCGGTTTACCAGCCGCTCCTTGGGGGTGCATGAGGACTGGACGCAGGACGAACCAACTGAGGCTTGGCCAGGTGATGTCTTCATCGGATTGGATTTGCAACCCAGTGTGGTGCCTGCTCAGCAGCCTGTTCTACAAGGATGGCGCAACCGAGGAGTGAAGGTCTGGTTTGTGGTTTACGACTTATTGCCCATCCTGATGCCACAATTCTTTTCAGTAGGAGTACAGAGTTATTACCAGAGGTGGATTGAGAGCATCAGCCAGTTCGATGGCGTGGTCTGTATTTCACGCGCCGTATCAGATGAAATGCGTGAATGGTTGGCTACGCACAATCTCCCTCGCAAGCGACCCTTAGCAATCGAGTGGTTCCACTTGGGGGCCGATGTCAACGCCAGCGCGCCGACGCAAGGCCTGTCAACTGATGCGCCCAAGGTACTAGGTGTTTTGAATACCCGCCCTTCGTTTCTAATGGTCGGAACAGTGGAGCCGCGCAAGGGTCAAAAACAGACTCTAGATGCCTTTGAGCAGCTTTGGGAATCTGGTTTGGATGTAAATCTAGTTATCGTCGGCAAACAGGGTTGGATGGTTGAACCCCTGGTCGAGCGCTTGGGCGTACATCCTGAGTTAGGCAATCGATTGTTCTGGCTTGAAGGCATCAGTGATGAATACCTTGAAAAAGTGTATGCCACATCGTCCTGCTTAATTGCAGCCAGCGAGGGCGAGGGGTTCGGTCTGCCGCTTATTGAAGCTGCTCAGCACAAGCTACCCATCATTGCTCGTGATATTCCGGTGTTCCGCGAGGTCGCCAGAGAATATGCCTATTACTTTGCTGACAGTAAAAATCCTGTAGCCGTAGTGCACGCCATTAAGGATTGGCTTCGTTTGTATGCCAGTAATCATCATCCAAAATCTAGTAACATGCCCTGGCTAACATGGAAAGAAAGCGCACAACAGCTTTCTGTAGCACTTAATATTGCAAAATCTGAAATGGCAGAAGAGTCGCAACAAAAAAACAAATTTCGCTAGCAGATAATTTAATCATGCAATTTATTTTATCTAAAAATTGATATAAAAAAATGCCAGTTTGTGTTACATTTGCATAAATTTTTCTATTCATTTATACATGCGTAATGTTAAAAATCTAATTTTACAAAGGAGTTTTAATGAAAAGGGCATTAATTACGGGTGTCACAGGTCAAGATGGTTCATATTTAGCTGAACTGTTACTTTCAAAAGGTTATAAAGTATATGGCCTAGTGCGTAGATCAAGCTCTAAAAACTTGGGGCGTATAGAGCATTTGCTTTCTAAAATTGAACTATTAAACGGAGACTTACTTGATTTTTCATCTTTAATTGAGGCAGTTGATGTTTCAAAACCTGATGAAGTTTATAATTTAGCTGCGCAAAGTTTTGTTAAAGAGTCATGGAACCAGCCTGTTTTAACAGCCGATTTTACAGCAGTGGGTGTTACCCGCGTTTTAGAAGCTTTAAGAATGGTCGCACCTAAAGCAAGGTTTTACCAGGCATCATCTAGTGAAATGTTTGGCAAAGTTCAAGCCGTACCTCAACTTGAATCTACACCATTTTACCCACGATCACCTTACGGTGTTGCTAAACTATATGGCCATTGGATAACCGTTAACTATCGTGAGTCGTATAATATGCATGCGAGTAGCGGTATTTTGTTTAATCATGAAAGCCCACGCAGAGGCTTAGAATTTGTTACCAGAAAAATCACACATCAAGTAGCTTTAATAAAACATGGTTTTGCCAACGAATTGAGATTGGGCAACCTTGATGCTAAAAGAGATTGGGGTTTTGCCGGTGATTATGTCGAAGCTATGTGGCTTATGTTGCAACAAGAAACCCCTGACGATTATGTAATTGCATTAAATGAAACCCATACTGTTAAAGAATTTGTTGAACTGGCTTTTGCTCGTGTTGATTTAGATTGGGCTAAATACGTTAAATTTGATGAAAAGTTTATGCGGCCAGCCGAAGTAGATTTGCTCATTGGTGATTCGTCTAAAGCAAAAAAAATATTAGGTTGGCAGCCAAAAGTAAGCTTTAAAGAGCTAGTTAACATGATGGTTGACTCAGATTTAAAGTTTGTTTCAAAGACCAATCAGCTAGGCATAAATTAAGGTTAATTCTAGTAAAAACATTTAATAAGTGTGGGGTTTAAGTATGTTACCAGTTGTCTTATCTGGTGGTTCAGGTACAAGGTTGTGGCCAGTATCAAGGACTAAGTTACCAAAACAGTTTTGTCATATTTTTGAACAAAGTTTACACTCAATGACTTTAAATAGGCTTTGTAAACTTGGATCACCTTGGGTCTTAACAGCTCAGGGCTTAAAGGATTACACTTTAAAAGAGATAGCCAATTTGAATTTAAATATAGAACAGGCAATATTTGAGCCATTTGCTAAAAATACAGGCCCAGCCATTGCTCTTTTATGTTATATTTTTAAAACTAAAGGGTTATCTCAGTCAGTCGTTGGTGTTTTCCCTGCTGATCATATAATAGAAAATGAAGATAAATTTTATGCTGCTGTTTACTTAGCCCAAGAAGAGGCGCAAAAAGGTCGTATTGTTACTTTAGGTGTAAAGCCCAACTACCCAGCAACAGGCTATGGCTATATTCAGACGGAAAGTACAATATTAGCTCAAAATGGTGAGTTTTTTTCTTCACCTGTTAGTAAGTTTCATGAAAAACCATCATTAAAAGATGCGAATGAGTTTATAACAATGGGGCATTACTTTTGGAATGCTGGCATTTTTATTTTTAAAATAGAAACCATGATCGATGCCTTTATTACCCACCAAAATGCAATGTGGGAGCTTGTAAACACATTAAAGCCCGATTTAAGCAACATAAGTGATGTTTATTCAAAATTAGACAATATTAGTATCGATTATGCCATAATGGAAAAACTAAATTCATCAACTCTTGCCTGCATTAGTTGCGATATAGGTTGGAATGATGTGGGCTCATGGGACTCTATTGCGAGCCTACTTGATGGTGTTCAAGAGGATAAAATTGAAGTTAAGGCATCAAATAACTTTGTGCATGGTCTAAGTGATAAGACCTACGCTTTTTTAGGTGTAAATGATATCATAACTGTTGATACTAAAGATGCCCTATTAATAGCTAAAAAAGGGAGCACTCAAGAGATAAAAGAAATAATAGACATATTAAAACTTAAAAACCCAACTTTATTAAAAGAGCATGGTTTTGAAGATAGGCCATGGGGCCACTTTGAGGTTTTAAAGGATAGCAGTCAGTTTAAATCAAAAATAATCAGGGTTAATGCGGGTCAACAGTTGTCTTACCAGTCACATGAAAAAAGAGAAGAGCATTGGATTGTAACCCAAGGTCATGGCGAAGTGGTTATTGATGATAAAACAATTAAAGTCACTGGTGGGGCTTATATAAAAATACCGCAAGGTTCAAAACACAGGATGAGAAACACAAGCGCGCATATACTAGAGTTTGTTGAAGTTCAGCTAGGTAGTTATTTTGGTGAGGATGACATTATACGTTACCAAGATGATTATTTAAGGTCTTAAAAAGTTTTTTTGAGGGTGATTTGAAAAATAAAATATTTTTTTTTTAAAGAAAATAATTACGAGTAGTCGTATTTTATTTTTTCTTGCAAAATATATCTTGGATCACTCTAAACTTTTCGGACGAAAAACGATACTTACGGTCACTAAAAAAGAGTTATCTTTTAAAACCAGTCGTTATTTAAAATGCATATTTCAAAAAGAGCCTTTTTGCTCTGTTGATTACGATGAAATAAGCCCAATGGTTACTATCATTGTTAAATCAAATGATATTTGGTTAACAAATTTTTGCCTACAGGCTTTGCATAAACACACTATTGGTATTAAATTTGAAATTTTAGTTGTTGATTCGCCATCTTTTACCTACAGAAAAAAGCAATATTTGAAAATTAAAAATAAATTTAAACTGATTAGCTTTAAAAAAGAACGTTTTTATAGTGAAAGCTACAATTTAGCTGCCCAGCAAGCAAAGGGTAACTATTTATGCTTTTTAGATACGGCTATATTGGTTAAAGAAAATTGGCTTTTACCGGCAATTGATATTTTTAAAAACGATAGCTCAGTCGGTATTGTAGCTTTAAATAAAGTAAACCTTGATGGCCATGTTTTAAATCAAGCATTTAACTTTGATTTTGGTATATTAAATAGTCATAGTGTTGAACTCATAAATCATTTGATTGATAGTTTTGAAAATGCTCATTTTGTTGTAAGTAAGAGTGTTTTTAACAAAGTTAATGGTTTTAGCCTACGTTGGGACCCTATTTTTTTTGAATGCGTAGATTTTGCGTTTAAAGTAAATAAAATGGGTTTGAATACTGCAGTTAGCGATCAAAGCTTAGCTGTCGAGTTGGTTGAGGTTTCAAACTTACTAAAAAATAAGAACGAAAATTATTATATAACAAACAAAGATATTTTTTTAAAGTCATTTAAAAACCAAGGGTATCAAAATTTAAATTTTGAATATTATAATGAGCCTGCCATTTTAAAGAAAAATAAAACTATGGGCTTTTATACACCATTTGATATGTTACCAGCAGGAGGTGAACGATTTTTTTTAAATATTATGAAATCGGTTTCAAGTGAGTATAATATCATACTGTTTTTTGATGAGCTATATAGCTATAATAGAGTTTGTGAGGTTTGCATTTTATTAAATATTAAACCATTTTTTTTAAAAATTGATAATATTGCTAACATTAATATTTACGACTTAGATTGCTATTGGGAAATGGGCAATAAATCGCTACCAATGAACCCTGGTTATGGCAAAAAAAATATTTATATATGTCAGTTTCCCTATTTAATGCATAGTTATGAAATTCAGGACAGAAAAAATCATTTATCTAATTATAAGGCTATTTTTGTATATTCAGAATACGTAAAAAAACACTTAATAAATGCGCTTTTGCTTTTGGATAATAATTTTAATAAAATTTATATTTTAAATCCTTCATTTGGTAATAAAAAAAATAATGAGTTTGTATCTAAGGATTTTTCAAGTTTGCAGTTTATTTCAGTAGGGCGTTTTTTTAGAAGTGGCCATTGCAAAAATCATCATATAATCGTAAATTTTTTTATTAATTTTATTTCTAAATATCCCTTCATTAAAGCTGAACTTCATATTGTAGGGTCTTTAATTAACAATGATGAT
Organism: Bdellovibrio sp.; assembly: GCA_020720425.1. Lineage (GTDB taxonomy): Bacteria > Bdellovibrionota > Bdellovibrionia > Bdellovibrionales > Bdellovibrionaceae > DYOP01. Next base: position 5,307 of record DYOP01000061.1, read on the forward strand.
TCTATTGATTATTATAATGAAGTTAAAAAGGCAGCTACTGGTTACCCTATTTTTTTATACCCAAATGCAGATGAAAAAACACTGGATGACCTATATAGGCAATCGAACATCTATATTCATGCTGCTGGTTATGGTTTAGATGAATCAGCCCATCCTGAAAAAATGGAGCATTTCGGAATAACAGTAGTCGAAGCCATGTCATACGGTTTGATACCAATAGTTTATCATGCTGGTGGGCCCTCTGAAATAATTAATAAATCAATGGTTGGTTTTACTTATAAGGATCAAGACCAGTGGGACCAGATATGTTTATCAGTAGTAAACAATAAGGATAACTTTTTAAGTTTAAATTTAAAAGCTATTGAAAAATCAAAAAATTACAGTGATGATCAATTTGATGAGCACCTTAATGCACTATTAAAAGAAATAAATTGAAAATATCTTTTTAAAGTTCAAGTGAGGATAAGTGTGAAATGAGCAAAATTAAATTTTTTGTTTTGAGTTTTTTTAAAAAAAATATAACACGAATTATATATTATATTCTCGGGAGTAAATTTTTAAAATGGGTGGTTATTAGTTTTATTAACACTATGCCTAGCTTTAAAATCTTTTTGATCTATAAGCTTGATCAGGTTGGTATAAATTTTCAATTTAGTGAAGTACAGATGTCAAAAGATTTAGTGCCGAAGTTGACAATTAGGTCTGAATACATGTTAAACATTATGGATAGCTATAAAAAGGTTACTATTAAATGAGAGTCGTTATTGATATACAATCTCTACAAACTGATGCTGGGCACCGTGGGATAGGACGTTACACTCTTAATTTAGTTTGCGGTCTATTAAAAAATACCATTGAAGATCAATTTATTTTATTATTAAACGGTTTTTATAAAGATTCAGTACCTGAAATTAAAAAACTTTTTCATCAGAAAATTAACCCTCAGGATATAGTTACATGGTTTCCGCCAAATTACAGTTCAAATCATACCTTTGATAAACATAAATGGCATACGGCCTCAAGTTTTATTAAAGAAAAATTTATTGCAAGTCTAAAACCTGATTTTATATTAGTAACGAGTTTGTTTGATGAGCAAATAAATGCTATTACAAGTGTTAATAGCATTTCTGATGATATACCTACAGCTGTTATTTTGTATGACTTAATACCCTATATTTACCAAGACATATTTTTAAATAATCCTGATAAAAAAAAATGGTATGAAAGCAAAATTGAATATCTAAAAAAAGCTGATTTACTTTTTTCAATTTCTAATTCAAGCGGGCAAGAGGCAATTAAATATATTGATTACCCCCAATATAAAGTTTTTAATATATCATCTGATATAAGTTCTGATTTTAAAAAACTTAATGTTAGTAAGGCATTAGAAGATAAGACCAAATCTAAATATAATTTAGTTAAGCCATTTATTATGTGCATTGGCGGCCTCGGTGAGCATAAAAACATTGAAAGGCTAATTATTGCCTTTTCACAGTTACCTTTAGAAATTAAAGGTAATTACCAGCTAGCTATTATTTATAAAATTACAAGCCATGAGTTTGAATATTTTAATAAAATCTTAAAAAGATATCATATAAAAAAAGATGAAATCATTTTTACTGGTTTTGTACCCGACGATGATTTATTGATATTATATAACTTAACCCTTTTGTTAGTTGTACCCTCATTGCACGAGGGCTTTGGTTTATCAGCACTCGAGGCAATGCGTTGCGGCGCTCCTGTTGTAGCCTCTAATTGTACAAGTCTACCAGAAGTTGTTGGTTTAAAAGATGCATTATTTGACCCTTATTCGACTGATGAAATTGCTAAGATTATTGTTAAAGGTGTTACCGATGGTGGGTTTAGAGCTTTGTTAATTGATAATGCGAAAATACAATCAATAAAATTTTCATGGGATGCAACTTCTTTGCTTGCTATTGGTGCTATGAAAAATTGTTTACAAAATAAAGATGTAAAATCTATAAGCTATCAAAGTAAACGTTTGAAGCTAGCTTTGTTGTTATCGCTGTCGCATTTAAATAGCTCAATTTATAATTTATCAAATCTAAAAAATATTTTGATTGGTTTAAACAGTTATTACGATATTACCATAATAGCTGATGAAATATCTTTTATTTCTGAATTTGCGGATTATGGTTTTGAGCTTAATAGGACTAATTGGTTTTTATCAAATTTTAACAGTTTTGAACGAATTGTGTATAATATTGATAATACATTTGAATGTAATTTTTTAATCAAGATTTTTAATAAAATACCAGGTGTTATTTTGGTTAATAGCTTTGAAATAAATAATTGTTATACTTCGGATGAAGTGACCAAAGAAATATATTTAAATCATGGGTATTATGGTTTAATTCAAAAGGATTTACAAATATTACCTTGTAACTTATCGGTATACCAAGCATCCATTGGGCTTATTACTGAAAACCCAGAGTATTTATTATTAGCTAAAAAATGGTATGGTGAGCAAATCCAAGAAAAGTTCAAGGTTATAACAAATGCTAAAAATAACTTAAGTCCAGAATTAGTAGGACAAAATTATTTTAAAGCTATTGAAGGCCTTTATAAGTTTTCAAAACCTGCATATTTAGATATCATTAATAATTTAAGTAGTGCTCAGCTCATTGATATAGGTAATCACTTAGAAATAGCAAAAAGCCTAAACACAAACTTTGCACCCTATCCTAGAAAAAAACAAATTTTAGTAGATATATCTGAAATTGTTAAAATTGATGCCAATACAGGTATTCAAAGAGTAGTTAAATCAATATTAAATGAGTGGCTTAAAAAACCCGTTTATAATTCGGACTGGCGAATTGAACCAATTTATTGTGTTTCAAACAATTCAGGTTACTTTTACGCAACTAAGTATGTTACTAATTTCTTAGGTTTGCCTAGCATTTGGTCTGATGACTATCCGATAGATGCATGGGAAGGTGATGTTTTTTTAAGACTTGATCTTGGATTTATTGATCAAAGTACTTATTTTTTAAATTTAAAAAATCGTGGTGTTTTGCTCTACTCAATTATATATGATATTCTGCCACTTACTATACCTTCGTTCTTTCCAAAAGTTACTGAGTTAAATTTTAAAAAATGGATAAACGCTACGCTATTATTTGATGGTGTGTTTTGCATTTCACGTTCTGTTGCTATTGAGTTTGATCACTGGTTGGCAAAAAATGATTTAAATAAATCAAAGCATAGGCCTGTCGTTAAATGGTTTCAATTAGGTGCGGATCTAAATATGAATGGTCAATTTAGTTTGCCTTTGATTGAGTCACTTTTGTTGATAAGCAAAATAAAAAGTAACCCTATTTTTTTAGTTGTATCAACTCTTGAGCCCAGAAAAGCCCATTTTCAGGTATTAAAAGCGTTTGATATTTTATGGGGAAAAGGCTTTAAAGTTAATCTTTGTTTTGTTGGTAAAGAGGGTTGGCTTGGTAAAAATGAGTTAAGTTATATCAAGAGGCATTCTAAATTAAATAATAATTTTTTTTGGTTAAATAAGGTAACAGATCATTTACTTAGTGAGATTTATATGTACAGTGCCTGTTTAATTGCAGCTTCTTATGGTGAAGGTTTTGGATTGCCAATTGTTGAAGCTGCTAAGTATAAGCTGCCAATATTAGCTCGCAATATACCTGTTTTTAAAGAAGTTGCGGGTACTGGCGCTTTGTATTTTGATGATGATAGAAAGCCTGAAACTATTGCTGATGCTGTAGAGTTATGGCTTAGATTGAGAAGTACAAATGAACAACCAATATCAGATAATTTAAATTTTTCGACTTGGGAGCAAAGTGCCATTGATTTATTTATGAAGGTTATTGATCCAAACAAATTTTGAATAGTAGGTAGGTGTTTATCATTTAAAGATGATCTTTATAAAATTTATTTGCTTGAATTGGCATTCCATCAAATTCAATTTTCCCAGCATTAATGACTAGACACCTTGTACAAAACTGTTCGATTAAATTTAAATCGTGAGAAACGATGACAACGCCTTTTGCCTTTTCTACTAGCGTATCAAGTCTTGATTTGGCTTTATTAATAAAGCTGGCATCACCGGCACTTAGCATTTCGTCAAATAAAAGTATTTCAGGTTCGATAGATGTGGCAATTGTAAAGGCTAATCTTACGGTCATGCCTGAGCTATAATATTTAATGGGTACGTCAATAAATTTTTCGAGCTCACAAAAATCAATTATTTCGGCTTCTTTTGCTTTGATTTGCTGGGGGGTAAAACCAAGCATATAACCATTTAAATAAATATTTTCGCGTCCTGTAAATTCGGGATTAAAGCCCGCTGCAATTTCAATAAGTGGTTGTATCATGCCATCTACAGTAACGGTCCCTTGAGTTGGTTTTAATATCCCTGAGATGACTTTTAAAAGAGTGCTTTTGCCAGCACCATTTTTACCAATAATACCTAGTCGTTCTTTTTGTGAAATTTTAATAGATATCTGGTCAAGGGCTAAAAATTCTTCGCTCGTTTTTTCGGTGTATTTACGTTTATGTAAAGAGTTAATAACTTTTTCTTTTAACGAAAACGACCTATCATGCAAAAGTCTGTATTTTAAGGTAACATTGTTTAATTCTATCATTTTGTACAATTGTCCTTTTTAAACCGTCGCTAAAATAATCAATACTCTAATTTTTGAATTCATTGGCATATGGTTACGACCTACAGTCTAAATATAATCTCGTTTTCAAATTTTTTAAGTAAATATAACCCTAGGGTAAATATAATTAATGAGGTTGCTACGCAAATAACAATGGTACTAAACATGGGTAGTTGGCCTGTATAAATGGGTGTTCTAAACCAATCTACAAAATAATAAAGTGGGTTTAGTTTGTAGATAAATAAAAACCTTTGGGGGACCATATCGACAGCGTATAAGATGGGGGTCCCAAAAAATAAAGCTTGAGTTAAAATCGGAATAACGTGCAATAAATCCCTAAAATAAACGGTAGCAAGGCCTAGCATTGAGGATAAACCTACCACAAATAAAAACATAAATAAAACGGGTAGAGGTAAGGTTAGCATAGCCCATGATAATTTTAAATAGCCTGTGATTGAGCCAAGTAAAAGTAGGGCTGTAAAGCCAAAGATAAAGTTAATTAACTCCATAAGCACCAAGTTTAAAACAAAGGTTAGCTTTGGGAGATAGATCTTTTTAATATAATGCTCATTGCCAATAAAAACATTTCCGCTGCCATTGGTAACAACTGAAAAAAAATTAAAAATAGCCGTGCCAGCGAACATGTGAACAAAGTATTTATCCATTTGGCTACGGGCTAAAAACGAAAATACGATACCCACCATTAAGTAGTTAAGCACGGGGCCCAGAAGTGACCAAAAAAAACCTAATACTGATCTTTTATAGCGCATTTTTAGTGTTGAGCTAACAAAGCTATAAATCACCCATTTAAACTTTAAAACTTCTTTGATTTCTTTAATGATATTAAGCTTCATAGCGTCCTAATGGTCCTGTAAAGCCATGGTAAATCCCGAGTAACATAAACTTTAATTGGTTTTTATGATCTTGACCAAAAAGTAAATATATAAAAAATCGGGGGAGTATTTTTGATGCTAAATTGATTCGTAATGAAATTGGAATATAGGGCCTGCTAAGTAAATTGATACAATTTCTAAAAAAATAATAATGCCTAACAGGGCTATGGAGGTCAATTTTACGGCCAAAAAGGTTAACTTGGCTGTCGCCAATTTGGTGAAACATTTTTGCGTTAAAGGAGCCAAGTACTAGCCAGCCTTTACTTACAGCGCGAATTCCCCATTCGATATCTGTAAACTCCAAAAAAAGGCCTTCGTCGTTAGGTCCAATGTCAAGCCAAGCTTGTTTGGGGATCAAAGATCCTGATGAGATGATATAAGAAGCTTGTATGCAATGTGTTTGGTTTGTTTTATCTACGGTATCTGTTGTGACGGCTCTATTTGTTTTATCAGTGGTGGGTAACTCTTGAGGCTTTGAAATGCGCTTAACAAATAACCCCTCATGCTTAACAAATGCGGCAGCATGATTATTGTTTTTATAAATAAACTGAGGGCCAATAACCGCAACTTTTAAACCCAAATTTTGATTGGCTATAAGTTGATTAAGTAAAGTATTAACCATATCGGGATGGGGCTGGCTGTCTTGGTCTAATAGTAACAGATGGGTGTAATTCTGATTTTGACTTTGATCCTGAT
>DYOP01000061.1:11638-13616 GCA_020720425.1 Bdellovibrio sp.
TGATCCTGATTAAAGGCCCACTCAGCTCCTAGGTTAAAGGCGCCGGCAGTGCCGATATTTTGATTTTTAGTAAGGATCGTGATTTTGGGGTTATTGTTATAGCCTAGGGTTAATAAGGTACTATCGATGTTTCCGCCATTATTGACGATTACAAGTGTGTCGACCTGAGGCAGGGTTGAACTTAAAAGGGCTTTAAAAACATTGAGTTCAGCATGATAAAAAGTTGTAATGGCGCATATTTTATATTTAGTAGTTTCTGCATGGCTTGCACTCATAAGCTTTGCACAATAAAAAACTCTTTAGATAAAAGTAACTTTTTTATATTGGTTGGGCAATGCATTAATTTTAATTAGGGAGATTAGGCTTTACAAGAGTAACTGTAGAAAAAATTGCTTGGATAAGGTGCAGCCGACCATTGGGTCCACAATTAAATCTCAGATCATAAGCAGGGGATAGTTTCTTGTTTTTATTTTCATATAATAAAATTGTATACATAACTCGTTTTTTCGTGTAAAAACGAGTTATGTATACAAGAATTTATAACCCTTTAAAAGAAAGCAGTTTTTTTGTATTTGGACCTCGTGGTACGGGTAAAAGTACTTGGCTTAAATATAATTTTCCAAATGCTACTTTCATTGATTTGTTAATGTCAGATCATTATCGGCTTTTATTAGCTAATCCTTCGCGTTTAGAAGGGTTAATACCTTATGGTTCTAAGATTGTTATTATTGATGAAGTTCAGAGGGTGCCCGAGCTACTCAATGAGGTTCATAGGTTAATTGAAAAAAATAAAACACAATTTATTTTAACCGGAAGCTCGGCTCGTAAATTAAAGCGAGAGGGTGTTAATTTGCTAGCGGGTCGAGCGTTGCAAAGATTTTTTCACCCACTTACATGCTGGGAGTTGGGCGATGAATTTGATTTACAAAAAGCTTTACGTTTTGGTTTACTTCCCATGGCGGTAACATCTAAAAATCCGAATGATTTTTTGTCATCTTATGTTTCAACCTATCTTAGAGAAGAAATACAGGCCGAGGGAATGGTGAGAAATTTGGCGTCTTATTCACGTTTTTTAGAAATGGCAAGTTTTTCGCAGGCCCAACCTATTACTATGAGTCGTATTGCTTCTGATGTTGGTGTTGACTCTAAATTAGTAGCTTCTTATTTTGATTTAACTGAGGATTTGTTACTATCGTATCGACTTCCCGTTTTTAATAAAAAAGCAAAGCGTCGTTTAACTCAGCATCCTAAATTTTATTTTTTTGATGTTGGTGTTTTTCAAAAAGTTAGGCCTAAAGGACCGCTGGATTTACCTGAGCAAATAGAAGGCCCAGCCCTTGAAACTTTATTTTTTCAACATTATCGAGTTTTAGGCGAAAAACTGAGGTGGTCACAAAAGGCTTTTTATTGGCGAACGGCTAGTAAAGTTGAGGTTGATTTTATAAGCTATGGTGATGAGGGTCTTTTTGCTTTTGAATTTAAGAGAAGCTCAACCATCAGAAGTGAGGATTTACTTGGTCTTAAAGAATTTAAAAAGGATTATCCCGAAGCTCGGTGTTACCTTGTTTGTTTTGTAGATGAAGAAAAATATATAGATCATATTTATATAGTTCCTTATTTAAAAGCTTTAAAAGAAATGGATAAACTATTTGGTTTTGATATGAATAGGAATAATCTCGAATAGGAATAATCCTTGAATAGGGATTAATCTTGAATGGGATTAATCCTTGAATGCATTAAATCTAATTAGGCTAAAGCTAAGGTTACCCACCATCACGATGGTTATGCGCCTTTACTTTTTTTAGCTAACCGCCGCTTAGCCCCCGGCTTAGTAGATCGCCGGTCAGTTGTTATTTTAACGGTTCTAGCTGATAACTTTCGTAAACGTGAGGCCGCTGGGGTTGTAGCCTTAGTCTTAGCCTCAGCCTCAGATTTAACAACATTCAAATTCCTTTTTAACATGAAATTCTCAAGGATT
>DYOP01000062.1:0-10843 GCA_020720425.1 Bdellovibrio sp.
TCAGTTTTGCTAATAAAATTTGCACTAGAAAAGGGTAATGTAGGTGTTACTTCTTCTTGTTGCTGGGCAGGTAAAAGAGTGGCCTTTTCAGCAATTGATTTAGAAGTGTTGTCAGCAGCACGGGCCGCAGCACTTGCTACACGTTGTTCAAGAGTTTCTTTTAAGCTGTCAGAAGCAGCCCTTTCGGCAGCCGCTTGAGCCTGAGCAATCGCTTGCTTCTCGATGTAGTCAGCAGGGAAAGCGCCAAGTTTGGCTAAGTAAGCTGAGATGCTACCGTTACCATGCTGAATAATTTCTCTTAAGGTAAATAAAGGCGCGTATTGTGATGCCTTTTTCTCAGATTCAAAAATAATCTGAGTTAAGGTTGAAGCCGTAATATCGTTTTTTGATTTATTATCAATAACGACAACTTCTTCGTTAACGCGAATCATTTTTGCGATATCGTCTAAAGTAACATAACAACTTTGTTGGGTATCGTAGAGTTTTCGGTTTTGGTATCTTTTAATGATTTTTACTTTGTTTGTATTGTTTTTGTTTAAGGAATCGTTTTGAAGCATGAAGACCCTCCCTCAATAGTTATAAATCTGAACGGAAACTAGCCCTTTTCGTCACACACTGTCAAGCCTTGGAACTAGTCTTTTGTCTAAAAGTCTTAAATTGCTTCCACAGATGTTAAGATTTTACGCTCCATGCCGACCTCTCTTAGAAGAGGTTACAGTATGAATCAACGCCAATTGGTTATATTATTAGTTGTTGGGGCCGGCTTGCTTAATTCTTGTGCAACAGGAAAGAGGGGGCCTATTACCGGTGAGTCTCAATCCGGCCTTGAGCAAAAAATTCATGATTTCAAATTATCTGGCTCTGAAAAAAGAGATTATCTTTATACTTTGGCCGAAGCTTACTCGCAAGAGGGGCAACCCAAATTGGCCATTGAAAACTTTAAACTGTCTTTACTTGAAGATCCAAAATCTGTGGGCATAAGACTTCGTTTGGCGGGTGAGCAGCTAAAATTGGGCCTTATAAGAGAATCTTTACAAATAACCGACGAGGTTTTGGCTGATGTTCCCTCATCGGGGCCAGCCCATATTTTAAAAGGAACTTTATTAGCTTCGCTAAAAGATTACGATAAAGCCATTGCCGAGTTCGAAGAGGCTCAGGTTTTAGAGCCTGATAATACCGATGTTCAGACCTCATTGGGCGCTTTGTATGCAGAAGTAAAAAATTATAAAAAAGCGGCTCAATTATTTGAGGGGTTGGCTAATAATAAAAGTTATGCCCAGCCCGAGCAGGCTTATTATTATTTAGGCCGGATTTACGAAGAAAAAGCAGATACTCAATCTTTAGAGCAAGCCAAACAAGCCTACACTCAATGTAGAAGGCTTAAATCAAATCATTTTGATGCAACGATGAGTTTAGTTAGTTTACTGATTGAATCTAAAAACACAAAAGAGGCGGCTCAGATATTAGAAGATTGGGTGCAAAAAGAAGGGCCCAGTCAAAAGGTGGTTGAGACATTAGCTAATTTATATTTACTGCTCAATGATAAGACTAAAGCTCAAACTCATCTTGAGTGGCTCGAAGCTCAGTCAGAGCAATCCGTTGAAGTTAAATTGCGATTAGCTTTAATTTACATTGAAAATAAAAATTATCAACAGGCTTCGGGGTATCTTGAAAATATATTAGAGCAAGCGCCTGACTCAGATCGCGTTCGATTTTACTTAGGAATTGTTTATCAAGAGCTTGGTGAGCGCGAAAAGGCCATTTATCATTTTGGCCTTGTCCCTCATTTTTCGTCATTTTTTGTAGACGCCGTTGTTCAGGCATCTTCGGAACTAAGAGAAAATAAAGAATATGAAAAAGCTGAAAAACTTTTAGAAAAAGCAATCAGTGATAAGCCTATGGAATCTCAGTTTGTAGCTCTTTATGCTTCTTTGCTAGATACTCAAAAAAAATATGAACAAAGCTATCAACTTCTAAGTAAAGCCAAAGATCAATTTACAAACTCGAGTACCATTTTGTTTTTTTACGCCATATCTCTTGATCGAAATGGCCAGCAGGATAAGGCCTATTTAGCTATGCAAGATCTTGTAAAAGAGTACCCTGATCATGCTTTAGCATTAAATTATTTGTCTTATAGCCTTGCCGAAAAAGAAAAAAAATTAGATGAAGCTTTAAAAATGGCTCAAAAGGCTCAAGTGTTGGACCCTCAAAACCCCTATATAATGGATACTCTCGGGTGGGTTTATTTTAAGTTAAAGCAATACAAAACAGCTGTTACCTGGCTTGAAAAGGCATTTGATATAGCAAAAGATGAAGGCGTTATACTTGAGCATTTAGGTGATGCTTACTCGCAAATGGGTCTGACTCAAAAAGCATTAGTTATATATGATATGGCTCAAGAGTCATTTGTAGCTGAAGTTGATAAAGCTAAAGTTGAAAAGAAAATGACAGTTCTTTTAACCGCGGGTTCAATGGTTTTAAAAACGCCGGTAAGAGCGCCAGCTTCAAGTTCAAAATCCTCAACAAAAGAGACCCAAGAGTAAAAACTACTTTGTTAAAAAAAAGTTAAATGCAAAATAGTGAGCCATTCATTTTATCATTGAGGCACAGCCATCCATGGCCTCTGCAAGTAGAGGAGCTATCCATGCGCATGAGGCCCAATGATAAGATGAATGGCTCACTATTTTTACTATTCAATGTTATTTTTGCTTCAACTGATAGATACGGGGGATTAAAATCTGCTAGTATTTTTAATGAGCCCATGGCATACCCTTAAAATCTATGGCAAGAACACCTGAAAAACCTTCAATTTGGACCGATGGAAAACGCCCTTGGGACGTCGAAAACTCTCAAGAAAGCCTATCTCAAAATCAAGGGGCGATGTTAGAAAAGCCTATTTCTTTTTATCGATTTACCCAAGATCAGCTCGCTCAATATCTTCAAGGGCTTGGTAAAGAAAAATTTAGAGCTCAACAGTTGTATCGTTGGGTTTATGATCAAGGAATTACCGATTTTGAACAAATGAGTAACTTATCTAAAGATTTTCGTGCTGGGCTTAAGGACCAGTTTAATTTTGAGTTACCCGAAGTTGTTACTCATCTTAAATCAGAAGATAAAACAGAAAAAATTTTATTTAAATTATATGATGGTAACACAGTTGAGGCCGTCATTATTCCATCAAAAGAGAGGCTAACTCTTTGTATCTCGTCTGAGGTTGGCTGCAACATGGCTTGTACATTTTGCTATACCGGAAAGCAAAAACTAAAAAGGCGACTTTTTACCGATGAAATTGTTGGTCAGTTTGTTAAAACAGAGCAGCTTATAGCGCCACAAAAAATAACCAATATTGTATTTATGGGAATGGGTGAGCCGCTAGATAATCCTGAAGCTGTTTTTAAAACCGTTGAAATTTTACATAACCCTTTTGGTCGTAATTTTTCGCGTAAAAAAGTTACCATTTCAACTTCGGGCTTAGTGCCAGAGATGTGGCGAATTATGGCTTCACACACTCTTTTGGCTGTTTCTTTAAATGGTTATAATGATCAAAGCCGCTCAGAAATTATGCCGATCAATAAAAAATACCCACTTGCTACGCTTTTGCACGAGTGCCAAAAATACATTCAATGGAGCAAAGAAAAAGTTACTTTTGAGTATGTGTTACTTAAGGGTGTTACCGATCAGGTTGAGCATGCTAGGCAGTTGTATCATTTGACAAAAACCATTTCGTGTAAAATTAATATTATCCCTTTTAATGAGCATCCAGGCTCAGATTATCAAAGACCCAGTCTTGAGCAAATAGAACGGTTTCAAAATGAGCTCATTAAATTAGGGGCTCATGTGCTGTTAAGAAAGACAATGGGCCGAGATATCTATGCAGCCTGTGGCCAATTAACAAGTGCTGCGGCTTTAAATAAAAATTTATGAAATAATTCTGGACTATAGACCTGAGCTTTACGGGGTAGACTTAAAAAGTTTATGTTTATTTATTTGTTCCGATAAGAACAAGAGAATGGGCATAAAGAAAAAAATAAATATTGAAGATCAGCTTTTAGAGGACTTATTGACTCAAATAAGTTCAGATACTATGGCTAAAAGCAAGCCCCCATTGGGGCTTGAAGATGCGACTCAAATTGCAACAAGCACGAGTTTAGATAATCAGCTTTTGAATGATAGTTTAATGGATCAAGATAATAAGGCCACTCAAATTGCCGCTCAAACGAGCCTTATTAAAGCCCAAGACGAACTTAATCAAACGGCCTTAATTACTCATGGTCACTCTTCAGAGTTAAAGTCAGAAGAGCTAATAAATGATAACAATTATAGTGATCAATCAACTCAAGTTTTAGAGACTTCGGATAGGGAAGTTTCTAATAATTCAATAACTCACATAAAAAGTGAAAATCACGAAAAAAATGATGAGAAGGTTCGCCCTCCCCCCTTTGCTCCCAAAGAATTTGATAATGAGCCCAAATCGAGTGGTGGTGATTTTGGCTTTTCAGGTTTGCAAATTTCAAAAACATTAAAAATGGCCCAAGCTCGAATTATTGAACTTGAATCTGAAATTGATAAGTTGCGCGAAGAAAATGACCTTCTGACTTTGGCCGCCCGAAGTGCAAAACAAGAGGCAGAAAGTTACTCACAAAAAATTGAAAATTTAGAAAAGACTTATAAAGAATCTTTAGAGCAAACCCAACTTGAGTTAAATATATATCGCGATACGATTAAGTCAAAAGACGCCCAAATGCATAAACTCGAGCAAAAAATTATCGATTTAGAAAGCAGCATAGGGCGAGATATTAAAAAAATCAGGCAAAGAGAGCGAGAGTTAGAAAATCGTCTTGAGCTTTCTAAGCAAGACAAGTTTGCATTAATAAAATCGAAAGATGATATGATACTTGATTTAAAGCGTAAGGTTGATGATTTGCAGTTAGAAATTGAAAATTACCGATCTCGTTATGCGGATGCCAATCAAAAAATTGATTTCCAACATGGTCAGCTTTCTCGTACAGTAAAGGCATTAAGGTTGGCCTTGGCTCATCTCGAGTCTCAATCTGATGGTGGCGGGGCTTCGGCAACTCTGCATACAATAAAAAAAGCAGAGTAGGATAGGCTTTAAAGATGAATTCACAAATGATGAGTGAAAAAAACATAGTAACAGGCGAGGGCAGTCGAAAAATAAAAATTGTCCTTAGCGATTTGCATTTAGGTAAGGGGTATTATCAAAGTAGCGAAGCGGGTATTAATACTCTAGAAGAGTTTTTGTACGATCAAAAATTAATTGAACTTTTGCATTATTATTCAAACGGTGAATTTATAAATGCCAATGTCGAATTAATTATTAATGGTGATTTTTTAAATTTATTACAAGTTGATTTTCGGGGGCACCATTTAACAGTGATTACCGAAAGTGTTTCTGTCGAAATGTTAGAGGCAATTATAACCGGCCATAAAGAAGTTTTTACGGCCATGGGTAAGTTTTTAGAAAAACCTGAAAAAAGCATTACTTATGTTATGGGTAATCATGATCAAGCCATGCTTTGGCCCGAATGTAGGGCTAAGCTTAATCAAGCCCTTGGCCAGCCTATCAAATATAAAAATTTAGTATATTTTTTTGAAGGGGTGCATGTCGAGCATGGTCATATGTACGAGGCGGCTAATCGTTTTGATCCGCGGAGATTTTTTTTAAAAAAAGATTTAGCCGAGCCCATTTTGAATCTGCCTATTGGGTCACTCTTTTTTTTAGAAATGGTTTTAAAAATAAAAGAGCGATACCCCTACGTCGATAAAATTAGACCTGTTTTGCATTTAGCTAAATGGAGTTTTTTTAATCGATTTGGTCTTTTTTTTAGGGCTGCCGTTTGGTCTATGAAATTTTTGTATCAAGGGCTAATAGTAAAAGATCCCAGACGAAGCATGAGTCTTAGGCAGGTGATTCGTATTTTAGCTGAAAATCTTTTATTGCTCGATTTAAGCCATGCGGCTCGTCAGATTTTAAAAGATCCAAAAGTAAATACGGTCATTTTTGGTCATAACCATGTTTATGAGTATAGGATTTGGGCGGGCGGTAAGGAATACTTTAACTGCGGAACTTGGACAGAAATTGTGTCCCTAGATGTAGCAAGCTTAGGAAGAATTACCAAGCTGAGCTATGTGTATTTAGAGTATAATGACGCATCTAAACGTTACCAGGGCCGTTTAAAAGAGTGGCATGGTTACCATCGCATTGAGCAAGATGTTGCCATTGCCTAACTAGTCTACTAAAAAAGAAGTCTCATAAAAAAATTTAAACTAAAGGATGTGTTATGATTCGTTTTATTTCATCTAATTTGCCAGAAGCTGATGTACAAACAATTCAAAAATCAAGCGAGGCTTTTGATAGGCTTTTAAATGATCAGAAAATTGGATTTTTGCAGATAGACAAAAGAGATCACCTTTGGTCTGAGTCTCAACTTCAAGGGAGCCGCTTAAGATCTAATTATGACCAAATGGTTCTTGTTGGAATTGGAGGGAGCAGTCTTGGACCTCAATTTTTAAGCGATGTTTTTGGAGCCTCTGAAAAGTTTTTTGTCCTGGATAATCCAGACCCTATTTATTGGAATCGTTTTACTTCATGGGTCAAAGACTGGTCTAAGCTTTCGTTTGTGATCGTTTCAAAAAGCGGTAAAACCCTTGAAACCTTATCTTTAGCTGAAGTGTTACTCGAGGAGTTTAAAAAGCGAAACCTCGCTATTAAAGATCGTTTAGTTGTGGTAACCGAGCATCAGACCCAGCCCCTTTATAGCTGGGCCAGCCAAATTGGGTGTCCTATTCTTGAAGTGCCACTTGATGTGGGGGGTCGATTTTCTGTATTAACTCCTGTGGGCCTTTTGCCTGCGGCCTTTATGGGGGTGGATCTGGACAGTCTAAGGCGGGGAGTTTCTGAGGCCTTGACTCAAAAAGATCTGATATCAAAACTTGTAGCCCAAAGTCTAATCAGTTTTAAAAACGAAAAATGGATTACCGCTTTTTGGTGTTACTCTTCTGTTTTAAGATTTTATGGTCTATGGATGCAGCAACTTTGGGCTGAATCATTAGCTAAAGCCCTACGGGACGATAAAACGCCAGCTGATCGGGCGAGCACGCCTTTGCCCTTGGTCGGAGCTTTAGATCAACACTCTATTTTGCAACAGCTTATGGAGGGTGCAAATGACAAATGGACGTTTTTTATGCGAGTTAAAAACTATGAATCTTCTGGCCCGGTTGTTCCAAGTAGCGCTTTTCCCGAGATGAGCTGGATGACGGGACATAAGTTAGGCTATATTTTAAATGCCGAACAGCAGGCTAGTTATGAAGCACTCAATAAGTCAGGCAAATGGGTATCGCAGATCAGTATTGACTCACTCGACGCTCAGGGGGTCGGAAACTTACTTATGCTAAGTCAACTCTGGGTTGCCACTTTAGGCTACGCCTTACAAATTAATCCCTTTGATCAGCCCGGTGTCGAACTAGGCAAAAGGCTTATTCGAGAGATGCTTAGCTCAAGATGATTGTTATTTTTTTAAGTAAAAATTATTCTTAACTAACTATGGGTGATGATTTTACAGAAAAAACAACGATCGTTTCGGGTGATACTCTGGGAAGCCATTTTCAGAGGGTGGGCAGTGCTCCTCCCTCTTTGCAGGTGCTTATTGGGCCAACAGCGATCATTGGAAAGCAATATTTTTTAGAGGGTAATGAGTATATTATTGGACGCAATCCTGATTGCAAAATCTTTATAGATGATCGAAGCGTAAGCCGAAGTCATGCTAAAATACAGGTAACAGGAGAGGGCGTTTTTGTATCAGACTTGGGATCGGCCAATAAAACTTTTATTAAAGAGGCCCAGCTACAGGCGAATTTGCCATTTAAGTTAGCCAACGGTGATCAAATTAAATGTGGTAACGTTATTTTTAAATTTTTAGAACAAGGAAGTGTTGAGTCTTATACCAATCAAACCTTGATGGAAAGAGCGATGAAAGACCCTTTGACAGGGGCTTATACAAAAAGGGCCTTGCTCGAAAGGGGCCCTGAAGTTGTTAAAAGGTCTCAAAATTTAAAAGAAAATTTATCGGTTCTTGTATTTGATATTGATTTTTTTAAAAAAGTGAATGATCGCTATGGTCACCCCGGGGGTGATTATGTACTAAAAGAGTTGGGTCGATTGGTGCAATCACAGGTGATTCGTTCTGAAGATTTTTTTGCCAGATATGGGGGCGAAGAGTTTGTTTTGGTTCTTTTAAATGCTAATATTACGGTGGCGCAAGAAGTAGGTGAAAGATTAAGACTTTCAATACAGTCTCATATTTTTAATTATCAAGGCAGTATTATCCCGGTAACAATTTCAGTGGGCGCAGCCCAAAGACAAAGTTCAGATCATGATTGGGATGTATTATTTAATCGAGCCGATACGGCACTCTATCGTTCTAAACAAGAAGGTCGAAACCGTGTTACTCTCGGTTAGGTTTATTCGCTTTATTGGCATAAGTATTTTTTTGGTTGGACTTAGTTTTTCGGCATGGGGGCAGTACCAAGTTTTAAATATAAAAAAACTGGCTGTTTTTCCGGCAATGGGTTTAGGAGACGCTGTTTCTGACCAACTGTGGTGGCAAACACGAGAGTTACTAACTTCCGATTTGCGATTTACCGTGGCAACCCGAAGATTTATGATTAATCGACAGGTTTTAGCGCCTCATGGTCCTTTAAAGCCGGCAGATGTTGTTATTTTATCAAAGATCTTAGAAGCTGATGCTTTGGTTATAAATCATATTGTTGATAAACAAGCCCACTTGATTGTTTATAGAGGCGAAGATGGAGTTTTACTGTGGGAAGATCAAAATAATTTAAATAGTCAAATCCCGGTTAAAGAGCAGGTGCTGTCTGTTTTTCAAAAGTTATCTGAACGATTTTTAAAACAATATCCTTTTCATGGGTATCAAGTTTCAAAACCTCAAGTGAGCTCATCGGGTAGCGAAATGAGTAACAATAATGAAAGTTTAATTAAATATGGATTTTTCGGAAGTTTACCCCCCTTGGTTGGCCAAAGTGTTTACTGGACTAAGATTAACGCGACCCACCCCCCCCTGTTACTCAATATAAACCGAAAATCAAAAATAGCCACTGGTGAAGTTACCCAAATTTACAAGCAAGGCATTGTGCAAATTAAGGTCACTGAATATGATAATTTATTGGACTTAGAAAACACAGAAGAAGTGGCCTTAGTGCTGAATAAAGAATCTAATGAGGTTACTTTAAATGAAAATCAAGCTTCGGTTTTAGGTTCAGAGTATTTAGCTAGAGAAATACAAAAAAAAAGTAACTCAAATCAAACCTCCCCTGAGGCCACCTTTATTGGATTTATTGGAACATTGGGTTTAACAATCTTATTAGCTTTTTAAAATGAGTTTCCACCCAAAATAGGTTTGCGGTGCTGATGCATTGGAATTTGCGTGCGCACATGATTGATAGATAAAGGGTCAAGCTCAAAGGCGATGATCTCGGCTCTATCGGGGCTCAGTTCAGCTAAAATTTTACCCCAAGGGTCTATGATCATCGAGTGGCCAAAAGTTTGTCTTTTGAGATTTGGGTCACCTTTAGAAAGGTGAGTACCGGCTTGAGCTGGCGCGATCACAAAACTCTGAGATTCAATAGCCCGAGCCCTTGTTAAAATATGCCAGTGGGCTTGTCCCGTTGGGACCAAAAAAGCCGAAGGGATAAGCAAAGCATCAACAGGCAGGCGAGCATAAAACTGATATAGCTCTGAAAATCTAAGATCATAACAAATGGATTGTCCAAAAGTCCACCCGGCCAATTTAAGCGTTTTTGGTTTTATGCCGGCTCTAAAAACATCAGACTCTTTAATAGGCTTTTGATTTTCAAGTTGTATGTCAAATAAGTGAAGTTTTTCATACGTAATTTGAGGCGCCTCCCCTTTGGGTGTTACTAAAACTGAAGCATTTAATAAATGAGTTTTATCTTTAATGGGGCTAGAGCCAATATGAATATAACAATTTTTTTGTTTAGCCAAATTTTGAAGCTCTATAAACCCTGGGTCTGACAGCTCAATGCCATTGATGGGTGAAGATTCTTTGATTCTTAAATAAAGAGCATTTTCAGGCAAAAAAACAAAGGAAGTATTTTTTTGAGGTTTGATCGAAGCAAGCAAGTCTTGAATTTGAGATAGATTATAATTGAGATCATCAATCGAGGTCATCTGTACGAGGTAAACCATTTGGGGTGCGTGCGGAAGTGGGGGCATTTAAAAAACCCTTTGCATAAAAATTTATGGTGATTCCATATCAGCTAATCGGCATTTCCAGCCCATTTTTTCGAGATTGGATTTGATATTTTCAACAACAGCAAAGGAAGATTCGTGATTTTGAAATTTGCCGTGATTAATGATTTCTCCAAGTTTGTGGTAGTTGACGTGGTAGTAACCTTTTTTCCAAAGATGGGCAATAAGGCGTGCTTGTGAGTCTTTTTGACAAAATACAAAACTATCGCCTTCGGTTGGTAACATAATTTGCGTTAAAGAAGGGTTATTTTCTGCGGCTTCTTGAGCCGAGGCGCTGTTGCTTTTGAAAAAAAAGAGGCTAGCTAAAACTAGTAAATAAACCAATAAAGGGCGTGCCGAGTTTGGGAATGTTGCGCTATCAGATGATAAAGCATTTTTTTTAGCAGGAGCTATTAGTATTTTGAATATAGGCTTTGCAGAAGTAAGCTTCATAAATAGACCTTTGGAAATTGAACTTTCTTAATTTCAATAGATGTTTGGTTAGTAGCAGAGGGAGACAATGAGTGTGACAA
The DNA here is from genome assembly GCA_020720425.1 of Bdellovibrio sp. Taxonomy (GTDB): domain Bacteria; phylum Bdellovibrionota; class Bdellovibrionia; order Bdellovibrionales; family Bdellovibrionaceae; genus DYOP01. The sequence continues at coordinate 10,822 of DYOP01000062.1, forward strand.
TGAGTGTGACAATGAGTGTGAC
>DYOP01000062.1:10943-13390 GCA_020720425.1 Bdellovibrio sp.
GACAATGAGTGTGACAATGAGTGTGACAATGAGTGTGACGGAGCGGGCACTTGTTGAGCCGCTAAAGTACTGTGCGCATAATTTAAGTTTGTAGAAATCGGCTTGGGACTTGAGTAACTGTTACTAGCTTGGCTGATATCATCATTTACAAAATCATTTTTTAGAGATCTTGAAATCAGGGGAGTGAGATTGCCAAACTCATTTTCGAGACGAATTTTAATTTCTTCTGGTAGTGAGGTAATATCAAATTGAAGCCCTTTGTGGTTGAGTTTATAAATAAGTTCGGCTTCTTCGTAAGAAATTCCTAAATGGGTAGAAAGCTGTAGGGGGGATACATCTTCCCCCCCACGGCTTGATATGATTGCTGCTCTTGCATAAATCAATGTTTGCTCGTCTTCGTGATTGATATTAATTTTTAAATTATCTGGTAACTCCAATAAAATTTTATTTCCTTCTTGAATTTTTATTTCTAAAGTCTTTATTAAAGAAGAGGCCATTAAAACACTTTCATCCATTTTTTTATTTTTAATATCTAAAATTTGGCTTAGAGCTTTGAATTGTTCATCAATTTTTTGCTGTAAATCTTCAAGAATAGCAATTTTGTTTTGTAATATTTGAAGACCTTGTCGGATACGGCCATCATCGCCTACGGTTTGCTTAAGTTTACCAAATAATAAACCAATAGCAAAAAGTAATACTAAATCAAAAAAAAGCTGAGTTAAAAACCAAGTCATGACTTAATGTTACCCATAAAAAAGGGTAAAGTCTAAACACTCAGTTTAAAACTCATCATTGGCCCAGTCTAAGTAGATCTCAAACTAACAAGTTTTTCAAAGCATCCAGCCAAAAATAGCTGCTGACCCCCATGTAATTCTTTGGACTGATGTCCATGGACCAGATTTGAGCTTCACAGGGCCTATCCCAAGCCTTTGAAAGCTAATGCAAAGTTTTAAAATCGTCTTCGATACTAAGGCTCGCTGATCACCGGCGCTTTTTGCTCCAAAAAGGAATAAAGTATTAGAATTACTTAGTTTTATCAGTCCTCGCACCATGCTTCGAAAATATCCGCTATTTTCGAAGTAGGTTCAATGCAAATAGGTTCAAATAATTTCAAACATCGTACGGGGGTGTTTTTAAATTGTAAGCGAGAAGAGCACTGCTCTCGTTTAATCAAAATCATTTAAAAAATTAGTTTTATTCCAAATCATTTTTTGGGGTAAAATAATATTTTTGTAGAAGCTTGAAATATTTGAGGGAATATCTGTCCATTTGACTTCAATAGCCCATTTTTTGTAGGCATAAAAATCAATTTCACCATTTTTTGACGAAGTTAAAAAACCAATCCTATCAAATTTTCGACTTAAATACTCGTGCGCCACTTGTTCAGCAAGAAGGGAGCTTTCGATATCAGTGGCCTCAAGCCCTAGCCAACGCAACCCAAGTTTTGTATAAATAGGGTCAGTAAGATAAAATTTTTTTTCTTTTTTAAATCTAAAGGCGCCTGTGTCTGGATTAATACTATTTAAAGTTTTAACAACAAACATATCTTCAAGAACCTGAAGATAGTCCGCAATTGTATGGTGAGATCCCACTTGTGTACGTTGAGCCAGTTTATGTGCGCTCATAGTCGAAGTCATAGTTTGAACTATCTGAGATATTATATCCTTAGTGTAACTTTCGTTTTTACCAATTTTGGCAATATCACCAAGAATCCATTTTTCAATAAGTTTTTCTGTTTTGGTTGTTTTTGTTGAGTTCTCTCCGGCTTCAGCAATAGCAAGGGGAAAGCCTCCGATACGAAAATATTTTTCAAGGGCCTCAGTTTTTGTTAATGATTTCCATTTGGCATCTTTTCGTGCCTTTAAATATTCTTGAAAATTCATTGGCAACAAATAAAGATCTTCACCGAACCCCTCTCTGCCGGGCATTCTGTCAACACCCTTTCTTAGATCATAAGTATTAGAACCAGTAACAACAATGGTTCCGCTATAACCTGAATCTATTAAATGCTTTATTGCTCGAGGCCAATCTTTTACAAATGTAATTTCATCTAAAAAAATGAATCGACGAGTTTTAAAAAGATTTAGGGTTTGTGCTAAATCCTTGAAGTCAATGAGGTGTTCACAGCTTAAAAAAAAACAATCAAAGGGGGAAGATGCGATGCATGCTTGTTTGAGAAGCTTTTTAAGCCAAGAGCTTTTTCCAATTTGTCTTGGCCCTCTTATAGAATACAATCCAGCTCGTAAATCTATGGCGGGAAAAGATCTTTCAAAGGGCATACTTTTAAGCCCTAAAAAGTGTTTGTCTTCATTTTCCCAATTTTGATTTTCCCAAAATAATTGCATAGTTATCTACCATATATATGTGTTGGCAGTAATAGTGTTAAGTGTTGGCAGTTAAGATATAGACTTTGGGCAGTTACGAAAGAGATCTAATAATAGCAAAGT
>DYOP01000063.1 GCA_020720425.1 Bdellovibrio sp.
AAAGCTTGCGCTGACAAAAAAGGTGCTGAACACGAAGCTTGCATGAAAGAAAAAATGGCTCACTAGTTTTTATTTTTTAAAGTTTTAACTTTAAAAGTAAATCAACAAAAAAAGGCGAATTAAAATTCGCCTTTTTTATTTGAACCATTTCAAATTAAACCTATTTCAAATTAGACTTCTTTCATATTGATTTGTCCTTAAAATGAGGAAATCAGCTTCAGATCAAGGAATAAGAAAAAAAAGGACACGAAAGATAGTAGAACTATTTTACACAGAGCTGGAGGCAATTACGCCGCTTTAAGCATAAATCAATACGAAAGAAGACTAATGCAAACCAAGACTACTGCACAACAAACTCTGTAAAGTAAATATCTCGAACAACGCCTTTATCCATAATAGAATTAACCACTTTGATAAGGCGATCTTTTAAAAATAATTTCCCCTGTAAAGATTCAATATCGTTAAAATTAGTTTTTTGTAACGAGTCTAAAATCCCATCTCTAACCTTTGGCACACGAACAGGATCAAGTAACTCTTCATAAGATTCGTCATCTAATACTTTAAAACTAATCACAAGTTTGATAACCCGCTTTGGTTCTCCCTCAAGGTTGGCAACAAATGGATCAAACTTTGCGGTCAGCTCATCAAACTCAGGCACAATAAGAGATACCTCTTTTGTTGATCCATGCCCACTGCCATCCCCTTTAGCGGAGTTAGTTGCCGCATGCCCTTCGGTAACACTTTGAGGCTTTCTAAGCTCTTCTTCGATAATTAAAGGTGGCTGCCAACCTATGGTATGACTAAATACCATCCAAAGTGCCCCTCCTAAACCTCCCATATTTAAAACGGCAAATAACAACAAGGCTATTTGCTTTAAGTCGATCTTTTTAGATCCACCGGGCTTTGATTTAGAATGATCATTGGCTGGGGCTGACATAAAACACCTCAGTCATCTCTTCGACAAACATAAAAAAGACTTAATAAGCAAACTTTAAAATAGGCTTAAAATTTTACAAATAAAGCGATTCACTGGACTTAAGTATAAAAAGATTATGTTACCCAGCAAACTGGAGGCAAAACAAGTACTACTCGTCGCGAGAAGGTCCCGTCGATTTAAGCCGCAGAAAATAAGGACCAAAACCGGAAAAAATTAAATGGTCGCAGTACTTGTTCAAAAGTCAAAAAATCAAAGGAAGCAAAATAAACAGGATAATCAAAAAAGGAATAAGCCATTTCACAATCCAAAGCCACTCTTTGAAAATTGATATGCTTTCGACCTTTTCTCCTTGATAAAATACTGATTTAAAAAAATATTCCGGAGTATTAAGTAAAATATAAACGCTAATCGCTCCACCCACAACGGGAAGGACCCATTCAATCAAAATTTTATCAATAATTAATAGTAACGACTCTTGCAAAGAACTAAACTGAGCATTAATAAAAATTAAAAAACTAAGCAATATAAATAGGCTCCACCCTGTGGTCAATGAACTGCGGATGCGGCCCCATTTAAGCCTTAAAGAAACAAAAGAGATAATGACCTCAAATAACCCTAACGAACCTAAAAGTGAAACTAAATAAAAAACCAAAAAAAACAGAAAGCCCAAAAAAACACCCGAGCCATCTTCGTAGGAAAAATATTTTTGCAAAGCCGTAAAAAACAAACTGGGGTGAGACAGTCCTTCTTGCCCAACTTGCATAGAAACTCCAAAAACAGTTACCAAAGATAGAAGTGATAAAACAACAATCCCAAGGGCTGTTTTAAAGCCAACAACAGGCAGCTGGACTGAGTCATCTAAGTAACTTCCATAAGTGATCATGACCCCAAAACCAATACCCATCGAAAAAAAGACATGGCCTAAAGCTGATAACCATGTTGTTGCTTTAAGCTCAGTAAAATCAGGATAAAATAAGTACTTTAATAAGTCTGAACTCACTGGAGATTTTATCAAAATAATACTTAATAAAATAAGGATGGTTCCAATAATAAATGGGAATAGATATAAAAAATATTTTTCAATTCCTTTATCAATTTTTTTTGTTGAAATAAGCATTAAAATAGCTAGGTGTGCGGCTGATAGGCTAATTTGTAAGATCGGATTTTGTATCAAAGCCGAGTACTCTGTTATAGTAACGGTGTCTTTAAAGTAAAAAAGCAATACTTCTCTTAAAAATTGAATAGAAAAATGAAAAACCCAACCGGCAACAATTGAATAGTAACTTAATGTAAAAACAGCCAACCCAATTAATATCCAATTAATCCATTTAAATTGATTACCCTTAAACAAGTTTGATGCCGTAAACCTTCCGTAAGAAAGCTCTAAAATCAAAAGAGGTAGGCCAATAGCAAATGAAAATATTAAATAGATAAATAAATAGGCCCCGCCCCCATTTTCAGCTACCACATAAGGCATACGCCAAAAATTACCTAAACCAAAGGCTACGCTTAAAGAGGCAAAATAAAAACTTCTTAAACTATGCCATTTGGGGAGTGAACTCAAAGAGACCTTCCTCCACTTTTCATTACAAATATGCGAAGAGGGACTCCGGCTAAATCAAATTTTTCTTTAATTCGGTTAATTAAAAACCGGCGATAAGCATTATCGACTCCATCGGGATGGTTTGCAAAGGCTATAAAAGCAGGTGGATGCTGATTGGTTTGAGTTAAATAATAAAATTTAACATTTGTGTTTCCATAAACAGGAGAGGGCGCTTTACGAATAGCTTCAACAAAAAAGTCATTTAAGGAGCTGGTTGAAATTTTTAAAAACATTTTTTCTTCAGCCCACTGAATTTTTTTAGTTAAATCCATTAATCCACGTTTATTAGTTGCGCTCGTATAAACAATAGGAATATCTGAATAAAAATGGAACTCTCGTTTTACCTGATCTTGAAAGCGTATTTTAAAGTTCTCATCTTGCTCTAAAGCTAAATCTGACTTATTCGCAACTAATAATACCATTTTATGAGATTCTAAAATGGCTTGCAAAATTTTAGCATCTTGGTCTGTTGGCCCCATGGTAGCATCAACTACAAGTAATAACAAATCTGACCTTCTAATTGATTCAGATGTTTTATACGCTGATATAATTTCTAAATCTTCTTCGCGCCGAGATGAGCGCCTAAGACCTGCCGTATCAACTAAAATAAATTTTTTATCATTTAAATAAAACGGAGCTTCGACACTATCAATGGTCGTCCCCGCTATGGGAGAAACCAACATTCTTCTTTCCCCTAAAAGAGCATTTGAAAGACTTGATTTACCGACATTAGGTTTTCCCACAATTGAAAGTCTTAAACCTTCAGAGAGTTCTGCATGCCCTGTAGGCAAACGTTCATTTATCCACTCTAAAATTTCGCTCACGCCATGACGATTTTCAAAACTTGCCCCAACAAGAGTTTCGCCAAACTCATAAAATTCGGCCAAATTAACTTCGATATCGTGAATTCGATCTAATTTATTAACAACAATAAGTAAGGGTTTTTTTGCGCTTTTAGCAATTTTAAAAACCTCACGGTCTTCTGGGGTAACACCCACACGACCATCCATAATTAACAACAAGTAGTCAACCGTTCCTAAAATATCGACCACTTGCTCATGGATTAAATGACTCACTAAATCGGGAGCTTCTGTCAGCCCCCCAGTATCTAAAATCTCGCACCACTTTCCCCAAATTTCGATACTTTCAACTAAAATATCCCTGGTAACACCTGGCTGATCTTTGACAACGGCTTTACGACGGCCCGTTAACACGTTAAACAAACTTGATTTACCAACATTTGGCCTTCCAATAATGGCAACTTTTGGCAAGTAGGCACTGGGCATATCGTTACTTTGTATCGCTGACATAACCTAGCTCCTTCATGATTAAATGATTTTCCATCCAGTTTTCGCGAACAACGACCGTTAGTTTTAAAAAAACTTTTTGATCTAAAAGACCTTCAATTGACTCTCGCGCGAGGGTCCCAATTTCTTTAATTTTAGAGGCCTGACTACCGATAACCATGGTTTTATGATTATCCTTACCAACGACTATATCGGCTTCAATCCGAGTTATTTTTTCGTCTTCTTTAAAGCTTCTAATCCGAATCGCTAATTGATAGGGCAACTCATGACTTAGAGTTTCAAAACATTTTTCGCGAATCATTTCGGCCACTAACTCACGTGTATGGTGAGGAGTAAAAAGTTCGACGTCATAAAGAGGACCTGGCATTTTTGGCAAAAGTCTCAGGCTTTCTTCAAAAAATAAAGATCTAAATTCTTCTAGATCTGAGCCCCAAGTTTCGGAAAATTCAAAAATGCGTACCTCCGGAAACTCTTGTTTGATCTGGGCTTTAATCATTTCTTTTCGGTGAAAATATTTAACTAAATCAACCTTAGTTAGCACAGCAAACCAAGGCCGCTTTGAAGATGTTACCCATTTTAAAACCAAATCCAAATCTTCTTTATCATGTTGATCTAAGTTAAGCACAGCACATAAAACATCACTTTCTTTAACGACTTCTTTGGCCTCGGCCTCTAAAAATGAGTTAAGTCCTTTGGCTGAGGCCACAATTCCGGGGGCATCAACCAATACAACTTGTCCCTTTGTAAAAGAGTGAATTCCTAAAACTCGGCGCCGTGTTGTTTGGGGTTTTGGGGTAACAATCGAAACCTTTTCGTTAACCAACACATTGAGCAGAGTGCTCTTTCCTGCATTCGGCTGCCCAATAAGTCCTACGAATCCCGCTTTGTAATTATCATTATTTATCAAGTTATTTATCACGTTATTTGTCACTCCTTTTACTCCCTCACACTTTTAAGGTATTCATTTTAACTTTAATTGCTATTTCAGCGGCCTGCTGCTCAGCTTCTTTTTTTGAACGACCTCGCCCAATGGCCCAACATTCATTTTCTATAAATACTCCGACAGTAAACTCTTCTGCCAAAACTCCCAACGCCGATAGCTGCTGAGTATTTAATAATTTATAATACGGTGTTGATTTAAACTTGCCCTGTACAAATTCTTGCAACCTAGTTTTAAAATCTAATTGAAAATAAGCACCTGACTCGATGGCCTCATCAAATAATTGACCAACAAATTTTTTAGCGATTTTTATGCCTTGATCCATATAAACAGCGCCTAAAATCGATTCTAAAACTGAACTCAAAATACTCGCCTTACCTAAACCACCCGTTTTTTGCTCTCCATGGCTTAATTTTATATACAAATCTAATTTGAGTTTTTTAGCTAAATCATTCAGGGCGCTTTGGTTAACCAAACTCGCCCGTTTTCGTGAAAGCTGGCCTTCGGCATCTAACGGAAACTTTTCTATCAATACCTCAAGAATCAATAAATCTAATACAGCATCTCCCAGTAACTCTAGTTTTTCATAGTGATTAGCCGAAGAATCTTGAACTAAATAACTTTTATGAGTAACAGCATCATTTAACCATTTCTTATCTTCAAAAGTAACACCCAATATAGATTCTAAATCCTGAAGACGAATTTTATCCACGGATAACCTCACCCATCAATCTCGCCTGAAAGGCCCCTAATTCATGAGAAGCATTTATAATTTTAATTGTTTGCTCTGTTTTATGATACTGACTAAATAAATTTGAAGAGATATTAGCTATTTCAATATCCCAATAATCACTAGAAATCCCCTTTGGAAAATGGGCATCTCCCACTATGATTGCCTTTTTGATTAAACCCACCTGAGCCTTTGCCTTTAATAAAAAACGATTGGCCGATAGCTCTCGCAGTTTTTGAGCCCGCGCTTTACGTTCACTCATTGGTAACTGATCAAATGTAGCAGCCACAGTGCCTTTTCTTTCGCTATAAGGAAACACATGTAAACGGGTCCACTCTAATTCAGATAAAACTTTATAAGTATGATAAAAATTATCTTCCGTTTCAGTTGGAAATCCGGCAATAACATCCATACCAACAAAGGCATGAGGAAGCCTTTTTGCAATTTTATTAAGAGCGGCAATAACATCAGAAGATTGATAGTTTCGCTTCATTGCTTTTAAAACAGAATCCGATGCCGATTGAATACTCATATGAAAATGAGGGCATACTCTGTCATTTAAAAACAGTTCAAATAAGTCATCACTTAATTCAATTGGTTCAAGTGAGCCCAACCGAATGCGTTTAATTGGAGTTTCAGCTAAAATATCTCTCACGAGATCTTTTAAAAAATAAACTCCCTGATTTTCAAGCTGATCATGGTAATCCCCAATATGAACTCCGGTCAAAACCACTTCTGAAAGCCCAAGGTTATGAAGTTCCTTAATCCGCTTAATCAGCTCTTTTTTAGGAAGACTCCGAGACAACCCCCTTGCATAAGGAATAACACAAAATGAACAAAACGAATTACAACCGTCTTGAATTTTCAAAAATGCACGGCTGTGATGAGACTCGATTCCACCGCCCAATTCAAGATCTTCTTTTTTAAAAATATTAGATTTAATAACCTTACTTGATAAAGTCCCTTTAAATAGTTGTTCGATATACTGAGGCAAAAGGGATTTATGAGAATTGGCAACCACCAGATCAATAGCGGGACTTGAATTTAATAATTCTGAGTCAACCTGCGCGGCACAACCTGTGGCTACCACTAAAGCAAAAGGATTTTTAGATTTAATTTTTCTGGCCAATTTTATAGCATCTTTAGTGGCCTCTTGAGTAACCGCGCACGAATTAATAATATGAACCTTTTTATCGGTATTAAGTTTATTTTGGGCTAAATTTTGTTCAATTAAACCTGAGTCATACACGTTAACTTTGCAACCAAAAGTATGAATTTCATAATTCAAAGAAGTAGATGAATTATTTAAATTTAAATCTGACATAACTCCTCCCCCTCTTTTAACTTATCTAAAAATGAAGGGTCTAAAGAAATCCAACCCCCACCTAATAGTTCTTGCCCATAATAAAAAACAGCCGCCTGCCCAGGGGTAATGGCCCTTTGAGGCTCTATAAACTGAATTAATGCCTTATCTAATTTGTCATCCAAATAGGTCAAATAAGCCTCTGCCCCTTTATGGGTTGATCTTATTTTTACTATAATTTTTTCAGAATCTTTTACTTCACGGCCAATCCAATTTATTTGAGTAACAATCATTTTACCCCAATAAAGATCTTTTTCATCACCCAACCAAACTGTTTTAGAAACCGGATTAATATAAACTACAAATAGTTTTTCATGATGACTTAATCCCAATCCCCGACTTTGCCCAACTGTATAATGATGAATCCCTTTATGCTGACCCATTGATTTTTTATTTGTAATTCTTTTAAACTCTCCTATAGATAATTTATGAGTCTGGTGACTGATTTGGCTCTCTACAAAGGCAGAGTAATCGCCATTTCCGACAAAACAAATGCCCGTAGAGTCGGGTTTTTTTGCTACACACAGCCCTCTGGCCTCGGCCATCTTTCTTACCTCTGTTTTATCGTAGCCGCCTACAGGAAATAAAATTTTAGGCAGCAACTGACCACTTAAAGTAAATAAAAAATAACTTTGGTCTTTCCAACTGTCTTGGCTTAAAACAAGTTTATAAGTTTCGTTATCGGCCCTATTTATTTGAGCATAATGTCCGGTAGCAATAAAGTCACAATCTAGCTCTTTCATTTTTTCTACCAGGTGATCAAATTTTAAAAAAGTATTGCAATGACTGCAAGGCAAAGGTGTTTCGCCTTTTATATAACTTTCAACAAATGGGTTAATCACTTTTTCGGCAAACTCTTGCTCACAATTAATAACATAAAAAGGAATTCCTAATTTGTTGGCTACGGACCTAGCATCTTCAACATCTAAGCTACTACAACAAGTGCCTTGTCCCGGAGTTAACTCACACTCAGAATAGTCCCACACCTGCATCGTTGCGCCAATCACTTGGTAACCTTGCTCCACAAGTAGCGCCGCAGCCACTGAACTATCCACGCCTCCTGACATGGCAACTAATACTCGTTTCATACCTTCACCTCTTCCGCAAAAAGAACAGATGGAGGCTTTGAAATTGACCTTGTTTTGGCAACTGAATTTTTAATTTCTAAGATAAATTGATCAATTTCAGAGGATTTGTTTCCTAATCCAAAACTCACTCGCAACCCCTGTAAAGCTTGACGAGCCGAGTAGCCCATGCCTAACAAAGTCTGACTGGGCCTTAAAGCCCCGCTTGAACAAGCCGACCCCACCGATACCGCATAACCTTTTAAATCAAGATTAATCAATAAACTCTGGGTTTGGATGTCATCAAAAAATAAATGGGTCGTGTTAGGCAATCGAAGACTTGATTGATGTGTTACTTGCACACCACCGAGGCTTTCTAAAATTTTCAACTCAAAATCATCTCTCATTTTTTTTATATTCTGAAACTCTAACGTTTTTTGACCGGATTGATAAAACTCAGCCGCCTTTTTAAACGACCACACTCCCATAATATTTTCTGTCCCTGCTCTTCTAAATCGCTCCTGCCCTCCACCTTTAATTAAAGGCAACAGGGGACATTTATTTTTAACAACCAACCCCCCAATACCTTTAAAAGCATTGACCTTATGAGCCGAAAAACTTGCATAATCAACATCCTCTAAATTTAAATCTATTTTCCCTAAGGCTTGGGTCGCATCCGTATGAAAATAGGCTCCTTGATTTTTAGCCATTTTAGCTATTTTTTGTATATCAAAAACAAGGCCTGTTTCGTTACTCGCTGCCATAAACGAAACTAATAAGGTTGAGTTATCAATCTGATTTTCTAAATACTCATAATCAATGTTACCTTCTTTAGAAATGGGAATTTGCACCCATTGGTAACCCTTTTTCTGGCTTAAAAATTTTGCATTTTCTATAACACTTGGGTGCTCAATCGAACTGGTTATGATTTTTTTTCGTAGGCCATGACTCCGAATAAATTCAGAATCTTGCGATTGGTGGTCAAGAGTGTAAAACACAAGCGCATTTGACTCAGAAGCTCCGCTGGTAAAAATCCATTCGAGGGGATCAATTTTAAGCCAGTCGGCAAGGGCCTTTCTTGAGTCCTGAAGAATTATTTTTTCTTCTCGCCCTTTCAAATAGGTAGCACTTGGGTTAGCCCATTCATTTTTAATAAACTCAGCCACTTCGTCTTGAATAGACAAAAGTACAGGAGCTGTTGCGTTGTGATCAAAATAGCGGGCTACATTCATTTTCTACCTTAAGTTTTGAGTGGATCTAACACATTCATTTAAAAACAACAATTTAATATACTACTGTGCCTTTAAAACACAGAACGGCACTTAACTGCATTCACTTTGAAAATAGTTTATTTAGGTTAACCAAAAGCGACTCAAACCATTTGACATTTTTTTAGTCCAGTAAAGACAAATTCTCTTATCTTTTTAATAGGCCAGCCGAACTCAAAAGAAGTATGTATTACCCTAAATTAGATATCCGATTTTTTAATGATTTTAAAATTGATGAGGCTTGGTTTCACCGCCAATTAAGTCAAAATCAAGAGTTTAACGAAAATATGATCCCACTTTATGAGTGGGATGGTTTGATTTACATTTTAACTTCACAGGCTCAAAGCATTAAAGCTAAGCCAAACTGGCGAATTGTTTTATCTGATTCAAAAAATGTAAAAAGGTTATGGAAAGAGCTTCAAATTCCGGTTAGCGATGTTGGAGACTCCTGGGATGAAAAAACAAATATTATTCATCAGCCTGAACTTTTAAGTCCAAACCAAACGGAAGCCCCAGATCTAATCGATTTAAAATGGGCGTCTGATTCAAATCAAAGCCCCTCCCCCTCTTCTAAAGACAGCTATAAAGATAGTTTGGACTTACTTGATATTTCATCTACTAATAAAAACCCTACAACTTTAGTTAAAATGTCCAATCCAGAACCAACAATGTCCCAGGTAAAACCTAAGGGAGTCGCTTATCCCACGCCGCCCCCTCCCCCTCCGCCTCAGCGTAGCCCTTTGATTTCTTCATTTAATTCATCAATGGCTAATCAAAATATTCGAAATGCTCACAGCGATAACTGGCCCAAGTTTATTGAGGTTGTGGCAAAACTAAGAGGGGTTTTTGATCAATTTGTGTATTGCAAAGTATCATCAGAGTGGGTTCAAGTATTGGATACAACAGAAGATCGCTATGACAAACTACAACAAGAAGCCGAACTCTATGAGCTAAGCGCCCCATCCCCTTTTCGAATTGTTAACCGTTCTAAGCAACCCTATCATGGTAAAATTGCTCCTAACCCGGTTATGGATCGATTTTTTAAGAAATGGGAACAAGGCGTAATGCCTATTCATTTAACAATTGTACCCATTAATAGTAACGAAAAGTTAACAGGAATGTTTTTAGCCTGGTCGTACAAAGACCTTTCTGATTTAAAATATCTAACTCAGGTGTTAACCGCCATGGGCCTTTCAAGTTTTAATAAATCTGAGTCCGGATCTTTTGCTTCTTAATATACTTGATTCTGACGTCTTAAGTTTATTTTTAGATGATTCCTATTCCCCGATCCATAAGATTCTCCTTTGAGTATGTCAATGAGGTATTTTGGATCACTTTTTCGGTAGCAATATTTATGAGGAAATTTGGCCAGGCCGATTAAAAAGTGCCAGAATCTTCTGCTGAATGATTTCACGCTCAAAGTTCTGATAAACTTTCGTCATTGCAGCATTCGCAATTTGATCTCTGTAGGGTTTATTTATCATCAGCTTTTCAATTTTACTTGCCAGATCTTTTTCATCTCTTGAGGTAAAAAGAAGACCATTAAGAGAGTCATCTATAATATCAACGACTCCACCCGCATTGGACGCAATGACGGGGACTCCAGAGGCCATGGCCTCGATGATCACTTTCCCAAATGTTTCTGCATCTGAGGCCATCACTGCAATATCTAAGGAGGCCATGATTTCTGCGATGTTACTTCGAAAACCTGTAAAAATCACGTAATCTTCAAGACCAAGATCAACGACCTGTTTTTGCAATTTATTAAGTATTCCAGGCTCATGCAAGGTCTCTTCCCCAATGAGTAAGATTTTAAATTGAAAAAATCCTCGCTCCTTAAGAATTGCGCCTGCATTGATTAACAAAGATTGCCCTTTAGCTTTATCCAATCGACCCACAAGACCAATTATAATATTTTCATTGGATGGATCAAAGCTTTGTCGAGTCGCTTGAAACCGCTTGGCTCTATTGAAGATGGAAGTGTCGACAGAGTTGGGGATAATCTTTATATGGTGTTCGCGGAGTGGTAAATATTTTAACAAATTTTCCTTATGTTTCGGTGTTAGCGCTATGAGTGAATCAAGTCTTTTGTAACTCCATGAATGATAAGGATCTGTCTTGAAGACATTAATAAAGGTATGTGAAAACCCAACCATATTTATTTGAGGAAAACCGATCATGCTAAGACGCATCAAAAAAAGATCGTGAAGTAACTGAACAAAAACATTTGAAATTTTATGAGACTGAATCAGTCTGCGAATTATAAAAATATTTTGTATAAAGTGTAAAGGTCCTGAGTGAACTTCTAAAATAGGAGGACCTGCATTTTTAATTTTTTGAGCAAGAGGTGAATTGATTGCAACAATATTCTGACAAACAACTCCTTTGCTTTTCATCATGACTGCCGTTTCGAAAGCCACCAGTTCCAATCCACCCCATGATGGAGATATACACAATTGTAGAATTTCTATTGCTTTCATAAAACACCCTCAACTCAAAGGTTCTCACTAAAATGCATACATGACTAGATTAAAACTTTTATTAATATGCAATAAAACAGAGCCCTTTTGAGGTTTTCAAAGAGAGAAGTCTCCCCTAAGTTTTTTGCTAGAGTGGTTAGGGGATAAAACAAATAGGACACAAAAAAAGTCTATAACTTGACATATGAATGTATTTTATTTGAAACTGGGGCTCTAAAGGTAAGGGGATTTTAACATGTCAATAGGCAAAAATATTTTACATTTTTTATTTGGAAAAGATCCTGATGTGTTTTCAAAAGACGGAAAAATAGAACATAAGTTACCAAAAACCAGGTGGGATGCTTGGGAGTCACGATTTAAAGCAAATCAAAAATACAACTGGAGAAAGCACAAAGGAACACAAGCCCCTTAAGCCCAACACACAATAACTCGTTTAAACTTAATTCTCTTTAAAATAATTTGAATTTTAAATTAATTCGCTATCAATACTGATTTATCAGATAAGATGTTACCATCTTCAAGAGCAATGACCATTTCGCGGTGATCAAATTGAGGTTTATTAATTTTAACCTGACAGAGCCGAGATAAATGCGCAACTTCAGAGACAATAAAATAAACGGTGTAATCACAATTAATAGACTCCACAACCGATTGAGCATAGCTTGCCCGAGCAATTGCTAAAACCTCCTGCAATGATAAATTTTCGGATTTCACCGCCCTTTTGTAACCCGCAAAACCATTGTATATTTCGTGAATACCGCCACCTTTAGCACTTGAAAACACTCTTAAGATACTATTTAAAACAGGAACATCATCAATCGTTTGTTTATAGTAAGTAACATCCTCTAAAGGGCCATTTGATTTTAATGAGGTGTCTTGTTTAAAACCCTGAGATTCAAATCCTTGAATAGAAAGAAAGCTACTTAGATACTGATCAATAGAATTATCATTAAGTGGATCTAAACTAATAATTCCGCCCCTGACTCGAATCACATTTTGCTTTTCATCGAGTAAAAATTTTGCTTCTTTTAAATCTGAAAAGTGAGATTTTAAAGAGGCCGGAAGCTGATTATAGCCAATCCAGCTGCGTCCCAAGGGCTGACTTGCAACGGTCCTTGAAACAGCCAGATTTTGAACCTGACCTGATTGTGATGGCAATTGATTGTTACCCGGATTGACAGTCTGAATTTTTGAAATTTTATTATTTTTTTGTACTGACCCTGATTTTAAATTTTCTTGGGAGTGACTTGCATTTTTATCACGATAACTCGAGTTTGATTTAATTTTTTTTACAACAAACCCCAGTGTTAAACCTAAAACAATAATTGCCACAACAGACTTATATTGAAAATTCATAGACTTCTCACTTTTATTAATTCTGCTTTAATAAAAGTTGTATTTACAAATACATTTATAATTATTTCAAAAATCAGGACCCTTTCAACAAAATGAAAAGTAATGCTCATTAGCAAGGCTTTATCCATTATCAGCCTAAAACCTTACTCATTTACATTCCCCAAAAAACTCGCCCAGAAAAAAAATTGGGGGAGATCATCACTGAGTCAATCATTTGTATTCCTTAAGGCCTCAAGCGCATGGATAGCCCAACGCTTGCAGAGGCCATGGATGGCCGTGCC
>DYOP01000064.1 GCA_020720425.1 Bdellovibrio sp.
GACTAAGATCGGGGTTGCTGCCTTTTTATGCTCCAAAGCGGTTGTATTTGATATTATAAGGCCTTGTTTAGGAGATCAATGGCACACGAAAAAAAAATGACGCAATGGATGCTTATGTTACCCACGGGCCGACTGTTGGGCCCCTACTCGACTCCTGATATTATTAAAATGTTGCAAGATAATTTATTATCAGGGCAAGAAAAAATTAAAAAAGTATCAGGAGATAAATGGGTGCCCTTGTCTGATGGTCCCGAGTTTTTTGAAACTTTAATGAAGCTAGCATTAGACAGTAAAGAAGTGCGTTCAGATGCTTTAAATAAACTTGAGCAAGAAACCGTTATTATAAATTTAAATCAAAACCAAAATAAAAATCTTAAAAATCAAATCGACAACTCAAATGGGGACCAAGAAAAAACACAGGTGGTTACCCAAGAACAAAAAGATAAGGCGCTATTGGGTCAGCGATTTTTAACTCAAATCCCACGTCATTTAATGAACAATCAAGAGGCAGATAAAAACACTTTAGAGCTACAAGCACCTAAAGCAGATGAGGCTGATCTGGGACAGGCCGAGCCCATGACACTTGATTTGGCAGATCTTGTAACCTCAGAAAAAAAAGCTCTTAGCTCATCAAAAAATGATAATAAAAAGGGCATTGCGCTTCTTTTAATTAGTGTAGCCGTGATTATTGGTTTGTGGTTTCAGATTGAAGACGAGTCTCCTACGGATAGAGGGCACTTGATGAGTGTTCAGTTTGGAAAAAAGGTTATTTCTGATGATGAACAAAAAAAAGCCATTGATAAAGCCATGGCTTATTATCAGCTCGATACTTTTGAAAGCTATTGGGCCTCGCAGGTAGAGCTTGTAAGTCTACTTGCAAAATCGGGAAAAAGTATAAAAGCCCGCGGTCTTTTGTGTCTTGTTTACCGGGAACTTTGGCCCTATGTTACCCAAGATTCGCAAGACCGAAATATATTTAACCAAATCGTTATGTCGACAAAATCAGCCGATCCTGTTGGGGAATACGGGGCTTATTGTGAGCTTTCAAAATTAATGGCCAATGGGCGTTACAATGAGGCGCGAGGGGTTGTTGATTATTATTTAAACCTTCCCGAGCATACAAAAAATCCAATTTTAATTTCGATCAAGGCTGAGATTTTGGGTAAAAGTCTTGAATATGATCATTCGATATTATTTTTTGATACGGTTAAAAATATTTGGCCTCATTGGATAAAAATTTATTTTATGAAATCGCAGATGGCATTACAGTCTTCATTGAGTGAGTTGGCACTAAGTGAGCTAAATGATTTACTTAAACTTAACCCTAAGCATAAAGCGGCCTTACTTCAAAAAGGAATCATTGAAGCTAAGTTTTTTAAAAATTATGACCAAGCCATAGATTCATTTACAAAAGCCAATCAGATTAATTCAAAAACATCAGAGACTCTTTTGGTCAAAAGTTACCAAGTGCAAGCCGAAATTTATATGGCTAAAAATAATCCAGAACTAGCTAAAAAATTAATTAAAATGGCTTACGAAAAACAGCCTAATAATAATGAAATAAAAAAAATGTATCTTGATTTAGGCGGCAACTTAGCAGATGTAAAAAAGCAATCTCAGCAAAGCGAACTGGTCCACTTGGGAGATCAATACTCGAACTTGGGAGATCATTTGGCGGCCCAAGCCGAATTTAAAGCGGCTTTTGAACTTGATCCTAAAAATGCTGAGGCCGCATATAAGGCGGCTAAAAGTCTTTGGGCCTTATCGCAATCGAAAGAGGCCATTGAGTGGTTAAAAAAGGCTCAAAAATCAGACCCCAAATATATTGAAGCTTCTTTATTGTTGGCTGATTATTTATCGCAAAGATATGATTTTTCGGGAGCGTTAAATTCTCTAAACACAGCAGCTAAAGCCAGTCCTCAGTCTTCGGAGCTTTTAAAGGGTTATGGGATTATTGAGTTTCGGCGTGGTAACCTAAAGCTTGCTGTGAGTTTTTTGCAAAGATCATTAAAGTTGTATGAAAATGATGATTCAGCCCTAATTTTAGTAGCCAAGTGTTTTACGGGCTTAGGAGAGTTTGAAAAGGCTCAAAGTTCTGTGGTCAAAGCATTAGAGATTGACCCGACAAATCCCGAAGCCATTGTTACTTACACTAAAAACTTAGTTCAATATAAAGGGGTTGACGCGGGCATTGGTTACCTAAAAGAACAAGTAAAAAAATATTCGTATACCGTCGAATTAAGACTGGCATTGGGAGAAATTTATTTAAGCACGGAAAGATATTCGGAGGCAGAGAAGTCTTATTTTCAGGTGACTGAGTTTAATCCTAAAAGTAAAAGCGCTTGGATTGGCCTTGGCAAGTCTCAGCAAGGGCAGCTTAAATTTGATCAAGCGATTCGCTCGTTTATTGAAGCCAGCATTATAGATCCATCAGATCCCGAAGGAGTCTTTTATTTGGCAAAGCTGTATAACGAAATGGGCCAGTATAAAAAAGCGCTTAGCCATTATGAGCAGGTGATTTCTTTAAACCCCTTGTTTCCGTCGGTATACTATCAGGCGGGGTTGTCGGCCATGGGCATGGGAGATCTAAAAAAAGCATTAAGTTTGGCTCTTTCCGAAAGAAAGGCCAACCCCAATTTGGCTGATAGTTTTTTATTGGCGGCTGAAATATACGATAAAAATTCGGATTTTGCACAGTGTGCAAAAGAGTATCAAGGGGCCGTTAGACTCAGGCCCCAAGGGGCTTTAATCTATGTTAAAATGGGCAGATGTTACCGTATGGCGGGGAACATCGATATAGCTGAAAATATGCTAACTATTGCCGCCTCACAAGAGTCAGGCTTGCCCGATATATTTAAAGAGCAGGGAGCTATTTTTGAGTTTCGCTCAGATCGTGCGGCCGCTGCGGCTTCTTATGAAAAATACTTACTATTGTCTCCCAATGCGACGGATCGAAAACAAGTGGAAGATCGTATTTTACAGCTTAAGTAGAGTTATGAGCTATAGGTCATTGTGATGATTTTTGAATGCCCACTTTTACTGTGTCTCACAGAGAGTTGGTACCAAAGTAACAGTTAAGAGTGTTTAAATTGAGTTTGCCAGGTTTGTTGGTTTTGTGAAATGCTAAAAACAAAGGAGAAGTTATGGGCCTAGTTGAAAAAGTAAAAGGTTACTCTGAGCAAATTGAGAGGGGAACGCAACAGTCAATGATAAGTATTTTTAATTGGTTACTTAAAATGGGAGTAGCGGGTTTTTTTTCGCTCGTAACCATTTTTTCAATTCAAGAAAATATGACACCCCTTGGGCAATTAAGTAAAATATTTATATTTTTGGCTGTTTTTGGTAGCCTTTACTCGGCCTTAAAGACTATGGCCGTTAAGTCGATGTTGGTGATAGGGTTTATTTGTGTGTTACTAACAAGTGTGTTTATTTTATACCATAGGGCGGGATTATGATTGATTTAAAAGATATCGAGGGTCGAGGCGAGCTAGGGGCTGCCTTTTTGGATAAATATAAAAATGATATTAAAAACAGAGGGGGGGCAGCCCTTGGGACCCTAAATGAAGTGATACAAATGGCAGAAGATCGCAAAAAAGCCATTGCCAAATCAGAAGCCATGAGAGCCGAACAAAATAAGCTCAGCGCTCAAATTCCAATTTTAAAAAAGGCGGGCCAAGACACGGGGCCTTTAATGACTCAATTATCTGAAATGGCGACAGGGGTTAAACAACTTCAGGCTCAGTCATCGCAGATTGAAGAGGCTGTTAAATCTTTGCTTATGAGTTTGCCCAATCAGCTTCATGTCAGTACCCCCATTGGTAAGGGTGAGGGTGATAATCAAAAAATTAAAATGGTTGGGGCCCCACGGGTTTTTGATTTTAAACCTAAAGAGCATTGGGAGTTGGGTGAGAGCTTAAATATAATTGATTTTGAAAGAGCTGCTAAAGTAACGGGAACGCGCTTTGCTTTTTTAAAAGGCCAAGGGGCAAGGCTTGAACGGGCTTTAATCCAGTATTTTATGGATACCCATTCTAATAAAAATGGGTACCAAGAAATGATACCGCCCTATATCGTAAATACCCAGAGCTACTTAGGGACAGGCCAGTTTCCAAAATTTACAGAAGATGTTTTTAGCTTAAAAGACACAGATTATTATTTAATTTCTACGGCAGAGGTGCCTGTTACCAATTACTATCAAGGAGAGATATTAAATCTTCAGGATTTGCCCCAAAGATTTTGTGCTTATTCGCCTTGCTTTAGATCAGAGGCGGGTTCTCACGGCAGGGATACAAAAGGGCTTATAAGGCAGCATCAGTTTCACAAAGTTGAACTTATGATATTTTCTCATCCTGAAGAATCATATGATTGGCACGAAAAGTTGACTTCTCATGCCGAAGGGATCCTCGAAGATTTAGAGCTTCCCTATAGGCGCATGGCCCTTTGTTCGGGTGATATCAGTTTTGGAGCCACTAAATGCTATGATCTTGAAGTTTGGTTACCCCCGACTCAAACCTACAGAGAAATTAGCTCATGTTCTAATTTTGAAGATTTTCAGGCACGCCGAGCCAATATCAGATTTAAAGATGGGGCAGGCAAAACAAAATTTGTTCATACTCTTAATGGAAGCGGCTTAGCCGTTGGACGTACCTTAATTGCAATTTTAGAAAACTACCAAAATCAAGATGGAAGTATTCGTATTCCTCAGGCGCTTAGACCATACATGGGTGGCCAAGAATTGATAAAGTAAAAAAATTTGTGCTTGCCCTTTTTTTGATATTTAACTAATACTAGTCGACGGAGAGATGGTAGAGCGGTTAAATACACCAGTCTTGAAAACTGGCAGAGGCTTCGTCGCCTCTCGTGGGTTCGAATCCCACTCTCTCCGCCACTTGTTTTGTGATGAAAAGCGCAAAATCACACTTCGTCCAAATTGTAAAAGTGATGGCTGAAGATTAATTTCTTCTCAAAGAAGGTGAGATTTGACTAACTACAATAAAATCCTCGCCGATTTAAAAGTTGAATTATTATTATCCCTTGATTACCTACAATACAGTTTTGATAAAATTAAAAAGCTTAATATCAGTTCGGAGTCAACGCAACCCGAAGACTTAGAAACCTTTGAAGCGCTAGTTTCAAGATTTAGCCGCACGACAGACATATTTATTGCAAAGTATATGCGAAGTTTTGCGTTAAACGATGATCCCGGTTTTCGCGGAAGTTTGGTTGATATGATTAACTATGCAGAAAAAAAAAATTTAATTACATCAGCCCGTCAGTGGCTTGAAATTCGCGAGTTACGAAATAAAATTTCACATGAATATGCCACAGCAGATCTTAAAAATATTTTTGAACAGGTTTTAGAAAACACCCCCCTTGTTTTAGAGATAAAAAAGAGGATTAAGTGAGGCTTACTGATTTTGAGGTTGAGGCTATTGTTAAATCGGCAGATGAGTTTGTTGGTAACAGTTTTAAAGGTATTTTAATTTTGTTTGGTAGCCGCACAGATGATAAAAAATTGGGCGGAGATATTGACTTGGCTTTGATTGCCCAATCATTAGAGGATTTTGAAAAATTAAAAAAAATTGATTATAAAATAGTAGCCTCGATTAAAATGAAACATCAGGTGGGAGATCAAAGAATTGATTTTAAGGTGTTGAGCACCTCAGATACGCAAAAATTTTTTTTTGTAGAAGCGTTAAAAGACTCAGTCGTTTTAAAACGCTGGGATTAGCTTTTCTGTCTCACATATCTAGCCCCCGCCAAAGGGGGGCATGGGTTTTAACAATACGCCTCGGACGCCTTGATATTTTAAGTCACAGTTTTATTTCTTGATTTCTTAGAGCGGCGAGCAGTTTTAAACCATTTATTTAATCGATGAAAAATGATTTTAGTCTAGAGCGCCCATGAGACCAGTTAATTCCAAAGAGTTGATAGCTACCATCACCATTTGAAAATAGTGTCTGATAGCCCCCTAGATACTTCGCGGGCTCTGTAATCACTCCGCCAGTCTCCATAAAATCCATTTTTTCTCCATGAATCGGTATTGTTTACATTAATCGAGGTATAATCATCCATCCAGCTTAAAAGTATTTGTCCATTTGGCGCCTGACACCTCAAATTGATTCTTGCCTTGTAAAGGAGGCCGTATTGGAATTGGGGTTGATCCAAATAACTCCATTGAAAGGACTAAAAATGTCCACACTGTATGAATAATAATCAGTTTATTCACGGTTCCTCCAGTTTATTTTAGTTCTGGTATTAGTTGTTTAATTTGAATTCAATGGATGTGCCAGAGAACAATGAGCGATGTTGAGATTAGATGGAAGCGGTTTATGAGCGAAAAATCTTCAAAGGTACAGATCGAAGAAATAATTTATATGGCTCACCAAACTTATCGGCAAGTTCGTTTTCCTCTTGATTGAATTGCTTGAATGCTAAGGGGCACCAGAAAAATGCAAAACTAATGAGGCCAAAAACAGAGCCAGCTAAAACATAAATTCCAAAAATCGAATCGAATAACAGCGTATCAACTAATGGTAACAGCAAAATATTTATTCTTCTTGAGATTGGTTAGTTGGAAATGATTTCAGCTAAGCCGATGGGGTCGGAGCTAAACTCAGATAGGATTTTAAATTTAGTCAGGGCATCAGAGGGCGATAATTGTTCATTTAAAATGGTTTTTAAATTTGAAGAATTGATTTTAAATGGATCAAACTGAATGGTGCATTTCATTTGTGTCCAAGGGCCATCACATAAGGCTTTTGCTTTTTGTCCAACAAGGAGTTTAGTTGTGGGGCTAGATTTCTTTTTTAGGTCAAGAACATAAAAATAACCAATCTCTCCGGTAACATCTTGTGGCAGCTCAAAGCGCATTTGAGCTTGGCCGTCATCAAAAAGTTCAACCTCGTAATTTTCAAGGGAAAATGAATTAAAATTTAAGTCGGACTCATTTTTAACAGGAATAAAATAGTTAGCCTTTAAATTTAAGATTTCAGAGTGAGAGCGTAAAGAAATAAGAAATAAAAAAATAAAAAAGGCATATCCTAAGTGGTTTTTATAAATTGATAAATTCATATCAGTTCCTTTTTTGCTTGAATTTTTGATAGAGAATAACAGGTAGCACGACCACGGCCAATTTTGCAAATCAAACACTGTTTTAAAAGAGAAGTTAGGTCTCGATTGGCTGTAATTTTAGAGGTTTGTAATAATTGACTGAGCTGTTGTACATTAATTGAACGGTTATGCTCTAAATATTCTAAAATTTGGATCTGTCTAAAATTAAGTTCAGTCGGAATGACTTGATGATCATCAGGTTTTTTAAATGATACTTCATTGCGTTTATTGTGGAGCTCGTGCTCGTACGATCTGACTTGGGTTTGTATAAGCTCGATCTCATTGTTTTTTATTTCAAAAAGAACGGATGAACCTTTTAAAATCTCACGAATTCTGAGCGCTAACGAATAAATTAAGCTATCATGGCGATAGGAGTCGTATTCGTATCCCCAAAGAAGCTGAACAAAATCAGCTTTTGAAAGTTTTTGCTTTGATAAGATTAAAAGACTTTGTCTTATAAGTTGGGTGAGGCCATCAAGTAACACAATTTTTTGATCATCAAATAAAAGAGCATATTTAGGGAGCACATCTAAATAAATAAAAAATGACCTGTTTGTAGGGGTCAGGTCGGCTAAAAGCGAAAACCAATGATTATTAATAACTTTTTTTAGGAGGATATAATTTTTATGCCCTTGTCTGTACCATTGGTGAAAAAAATGCGCATGAGGATCTTCGGTAACTGGTTTTTGCGTCCAGCCAAATCTGTAGGCGTAACTGAGGGACTGACTATCTTGGCAATAAAATATCAATTTTTTTATTTCTGACTCTTGAGCGTTATCGGTAACACCGAGTTTTTTATTGATTTTAAATTTTAACCCTAAAATTTGCAGATAAAGCAGTAAGTCTTGTTTTGATTTTATAAATTCAAGAGCGGATGGAATTTGGTTGAGTGCTTGCTCGGTTTTACCCTGTAGATAAAGAAGGTGAGAAAATTTAAAAATCCATGCCGCTTTTTGTCTATTAAGTGATGAACTAAATATTGGCTTTTTAATTTTGTTTAGTTCTTGTTCCGCCGGGGCTAGGTTTCCATTAAGATTGAGCCGGCGAATGTACTCGAGGGATAAATTATAAAAATAAAATTGATTTGAATTTTTATATTTGTTTTTTAACTTAATAAGGTCTGAAAGTGATTTGCTTTGATCAAAGCCATAGGTCGATTCGTAAATGGCAATCGAAACCTCAATGGCCTCAACTGTAAATTGATTTTTAATTGTTTTTGCAATCGATAAGGCCTGTTCTAAGCAAGAAAATCCGAGGCTAATTTTTCCGCGTTTGATATAAATATGAGATTGCAAATCAAATAGTAAAAGTTTCCAAAAATCAATAAAGTCAGATTGAGATGAAGTTACTTTGTTAAGGGGTTTTCTTAAAAAAACAGGATCATATAATTTATAATTGTTAGGTCTATTGTTATGACCAAGGTTATTAAAACTGTGATGATTAAGGCTCTGATTAAGATTTAATTGAGCCCAAAGTATCCATCTTTCAGCGTTTTTAAATCGACAAATAAAATAATTATAAAAAGCCATGGCTTGGGCAAACACAAAGCGCTCAAAAGGTGTTTGTGATTTGGGCAACATTTGGTTTAACAATTGTTTTGCTTTTTCGTACTCGGATATGCGGGTCCATCCGAGGGCCAAAAAAAATAGATTTAATATATTTGATTTTTCTTGCGCTGATAAAAAATTTTCTGCCGTATCGGGCTTTCCGGTTAAGCACCAAGCCCCTGTGAGGCACCAACTCGGGGTGATAGGGCGGCCTTGTCTAAGCTTAATAATTTTGTCAAAATGCCCCCTATAAAATAGCATTTCATCATTAATTTCAATGGGTTGCTTCATATGTAAAAATCATATCAAATCGTATCATTTTATACAAGTTTATATTCGTGGATCATATTTAAAAAATAGACGAATCTGGTTTTACGAAAAGACAATTAAGTTTTTTCAGTTTTAAAAGGAGATAATATGAACACGTTTAAAAATATGCTACTGGTTGCCCTTTTGCAGGTTTTAGCCTTCAGTGCCGAGGCCGCTGTTAGTAAGCAAAATCGAGCTTTGGTTGTTGTATCAGAGCTTCAAACCCATGGCCCCAATCAGTTAAGAGAGTTATATCGAGCCACGGAGAGGGCCACGACACTTTCGGCAGCAGCGGTTTTACACGATGATTATCAAAGTATCGTGTATTTAAGTCAGGCGAATGCAACTTTAGCTCGATTTAGAAATGTAATTTATAATTTATCAAAAAGATCTGATATTAAGGCTATTGATGTGATTTTTTCTCTTCATGGGTCTAACAATCAGGTCGCGTTTAGAGAGGGGGCAGTGACCATGTCAGATTTTCTTTCTCAAATGACAACGGTATCGCCTCTAATGAATGCTTCGCAAATTCAAACAATGAAACGTAAACTAAGAATGATTTATAATCTGTCATGCTTTGGGCTTTCTGCCAATGATGAGTTTATCCGCATGGGATTTGATGTTACCGTTGGCTCTCGAGGTATCAATGCCAATGCAGAACTTGAGTACCCCTCTGTTTTAACTTCATGGAGTTTTAATTTTAAATTTGCAGATACCTTTAGATTGACCAATACCGATGTGGCCATTGCTGCGGCAGATACGCCTGTTAGAATGATTGGCATTAATGCGGACTCTAAAAAGTTTATGAGCGGCCGAGGAGATGTTACTATTAGCACCGACCCTAGATAGGGGAAATCATTTACACCCAGATAAAATAAGGGTCTGGGTTTAAAAATTGCAGTGATATAAAATGCAGTGACTTAAAAATGCTAAACATAAAGGGTCTTTAATCAAATGGTTAGAGGCTCTTTGCGTTTTTTCTTGTATCATATATCGGAAATGCTATACAATTCCGATATATGATACAGAGAACTCTTAACTTATCAGACTCACGCAGTTTTTTCTTATTTGGACCTCGCGGTACGGGCAAAAGCACTCTGCTTGAGTATTGGCGAAAAAAACACTCAGTTGAGTTATATGATTTATTGGATCACTCTACTGAAATGCAACTGCATTCAAATCCCAGCCTTATACTGGACCAATGGACAGCCAATAAAACCGAATGGATTGTTATTGATGAAATTCAAAAGTTACCGAAGCTTCTGGATTTGGTGCAAATTGGAATTTCAAAGCATAAAATTAAATTTGCATTAACAGGTTCGAGTGCGCGAAAGCTGCGCCGAGGAGCTTCAAATCTTCTAGGAGGGAGGGCCTCAGAGTTTCATCTTCACCCGTTAACATTTGTTGAACGGGGTGATCAATTTAATTTGATTGAAGCCCTTAAGTGGGGGACCTTGCCCGAAATTATATCACTTAATTCAGAAGAAAAAATCCGAGCGCTCTATTCATACGTTTCAACCTACCTTAAAGAAGAAGTTCTTGTTGAACAACTGATTCGAAAAATCGAACCCTTTAGAAAGTTTCTTGAAGTGGCCGGTCAAATGAATGGAAAAATATTAAATTACGCTAAAATCTCTAAAGACTCGGGTGTTGAAGAAAGATCGGTGGCTCGTTACTACCAGATTTTAGATGACACGTTACTTGGCTTTTTTTTAGAACCTTACGAGCACTCCGTGAGAAAACGTCAAAGTCAAAAGTCAAAATTTTATTTTTTTGATTGTGGTGTTACTCGCGCCCTACAAAATCAGCTAAAATTAGATTTGACCGAGCAAACTATTTCGTATGGAAATCTATTTGAACAGCTTGTTATTTTAGAATTTATTCGAATTAATGACTATACAGAAAGCCGCTACAAATTTTCGTATTTGTTGACCAGTGGTGATGCCGAAATAGATTTAGTGATTGAACGTCCAGGACAACCCACTGTGCTTGTTGAAATAAAATCAAACACGCAAAACAATATTGATGATGCTCGTAATTTAAAAAATTTGGGTAGCAAATTTAAAAATCCAGAAATGTTTGTTTTAAATAACGCAACTAAGCCCTTGATTTATGATGGCATCAAATTTGTAAATTGGAAATTAGGAATTAAAGAGATTTTTGGGATATAGGTAAGCGATCTGTTGGCCACATGATATTAAAATATAGACTTATCGTGTCGCCATTTTTTAAAGTAGAGTGGTATATAAATACCGTAAAAAATCAAACCCCGTTTCAAAATAGCGATGAATATATTTTATTGCTGAGCCATTCTGATGTTATAAGAGCGGCTTGTATAAATAATTATTAGTTATTTAATAGATTTTCAACATTAACATTTATCCAATTTGTGAAGTACGGCACGCTAGTAAAGACACCGGTAAAAACAAATCTCCCTTCTGCAAAAAATTGCCCAGACCAACTCGAAATACCAAGTACTGAGTACTGACCATTATTATTTTCAATATAAGCGGGGCCACCGGAGTCTCCTGGAGCTATGCCTTTTTGTTCTAATGTTGAATATCTAAAGTGAGTGTCCGAGTAATTTGAATTTGTTACCTTCATCCAGACATGTCTAAGAGCATCTGAATCTGTTTTTGAAAATAAAGATATTCGGCCATAGCCCGCTATCACGATGGGAGCATTATTTTTTAAGTCATTAAAACCAGCAAGAGGTACAGGGGTAAATCCAGAAGGAGCATTTGAGTTTAATTTTATAAGTGCGATGTCAAACCAATTATTGGGTCCAAGTTCGTGATCAATTTCATAATCTTCATGGATAACGACACTTTCTACATCTAAATACCTAACGCTTATATCTTCAAAAGAATTAGAAGCTGGTAACCCAAATCCAACTTTTACTGTTGATATAAACTCACCGACTGACATATCCTTATGTTCTGCTAAGTCCTTTATGCAATGAGCTGCCGTCAAAATAATGTTTTTCTTAATTAAAGTGCCGCTGCAAAAAAGATTGGCATCCCCTTCGTCATCTCGGTACAGCGCAACCGTTGATTTTGAAGAGTATCCATCGTTGCTAGACTTCTGCCCACCAACTATATAGCCATCGGTTTGTTTAGTAGTCTCAACAGAGTTTTTTGTACTCGTATTGGGCTGACAGCCAAGGATCACGACAGCCCCTGAAAGGACAATTGATTTGCAAATTTGATTTCTGCTGGTAAATAAGTATTTGGCAAAAATATTCAAATTCATTGCTCTACTCCTCTAATTGTTTTTCATTAAAAATGATTCTATCTGCAAATCAAGGATAATTAAGTTATAAATCCATTTGTAAGCCATCTGGGTTTTTACCTAACGTCACTTTAAAGAAATTGCTAAAAATATATATGCGATATGGAGATCAAAAAATCAAGGCATGCCTAATTCCGTATTTTTTGACAAATAAAATTTACAAAAAAAGAGGGTATGAAGAATTTAAAAAATAACGTTTTAAAATAATATTTGAGCTGAGAGTTACCTTAACCGTTAATTAAAAAAGCTGGGATATGTTTTAAAAGTCATCAATATTGTGAACTGAAAGGAATTGCTTTAAATCGAGTATCCGATGGTGACGATGAGGCGCTATCAGATTTGATGTGAGTTAGAGGCTGAACATTTTGAGTCGATTTAATTTTGGAATTAAGTGGCCGTATTTAAAAGAAAAAAGCGCCGGCGGGGAACAGGGCTATTAAGTATTTTAAAATCACTCCGAATAGGTTAGTGGGAGAGTAACTCAAAACCCAATAGGAGGAGTAACTATGAATTCATACGATTTGCCGAGTCTTCACCAGTTTTTAATGTCAACACCTGAGTCGGGACTTAGAAAGCTATTTGTGGATCAAAAACCAATGACAGATATTCATTTTAATATGCTTATGAAAGTTGTAAGAGCTTCGACAGAGGACGCATTTTCAGGGTATGTAGAAATGAATGATTTTCCGAAAATTAAATATTCGCCTAACGAGATCAAATTAAAAGAAAACTTTTGGAAAGATTGCTTTTTAACCTTTAGCTCGCGAGGAATCTTAAACCCTGCGATTAAAAAGATGGCTGCATAATTATAATAAAAATCATATCGGAATTAATAAAAACTAGAGCACAATAAAATTTTTTATTGTGTTACTCTCATTCTTGCCCATTTGGCTTTCTATTCAACGGCAAACTTGAGATGACTGAATTTTATTAAAGCTCATCTAAGTCTTATACTTTGTTTTGCCTTCTAAAAAACGGAGACCCCTCAGATCTGGGGTCTCCGATTTTTAGAAGGGGGTGTTTTGTGCCAAGTCACTTAGAAGGCTTCAAAACCAGTGAGATG
>DYOP01000139.1 GCA_020720425.1 Bdellovibrio sp.
GGGGAGGGGGGGCTTACGGCCTCTAACTGATGAGGGTCAGAAAAATAAAGCTTTTGCACGTATTTTAAAACATTCAATGCTTCATCAACAGATAAAAATCGAGGTAAAGATTGAATTTTTTTTGGAGCTATCAGCTGATGGCTTAAAGAGTTTTCAATTATTTTTTGTTGAAATAAAAAATTAAAAAATACTTTAAGTAAGGCCACCTTTCTGATTTTGCTATTGGATTTAAGATGGACCCATAAATTTTTTTGAGCATAAAGAGCCGAAGAGGTCAGAAGCTTTTCATGAGTGAGATGAGGAGTCAGCTGATAGACTTTTTCACATGAAATTAAAAAATCATTTAAGTCAGATAAATAGGCAGGTTTTGTATTAGCCGCATAAGCAGCTGAATTGATTATGTAATCTTTAAACAAGCTTGCGGCCTCAGTTAACCACGGAGGCAGTAATTTAGGGGGCGTGAATTTATTACTTGCAATTTTTACTGAATTCATTTATAACACACTGCATAAGGCGTTGCTTAGGCGTATAGGGTGGGGTGCGGCGCTGATGATCTTAATCATAACAAGGAGACCCTATGCGCGATTCATCTGACGTTATTTTACCAATATCTAATCAGCAAAAACAAGCTCACTGGACTAATAATTTAAGTAGTACAGCTGCCAATATAAGGCCTTCAGCGCCCAGTAAGTCGACAGCTCGATTAGATGGCATGATTTATCGTTCTGATATCATGAGGTCTCTTGAGGAGATGGTAAAGCGTATTGCCCCTACCCAAGTCACTGTTCTTATTCAAGGTGAATCAGGCACAGGAAAAGAGCTTATTGCTAAAGCCTTACATCAACATTCAGGTAGAGAGCATAAACCATTTGTTGCTATTAATTGCTCAACTCTTAAAGATTCTCTTTTAGAAAGTGAGCTTTTTGGTCACGAAAAAGGAGCCTTTACAGGCGCTTTTCAATCAAAACCAGGAATGGCCGAGGTGGCTAATGGCGGAACCTTATTTTTAGATGAAATTGGCGATATGTCTTTAACTGTTCAAACAAAATTACTCAGGTTTTTACAAGAAGGTGAGTTTTACCGCGTGGGCGGAAAAGAAAAAGTAAAAGTTGATGTGCGAATCGTATGTGCTACCAATAAAGATCTCGAAACGCTGGTCACCCAAAGGCAGTTTAGAGAGGATCTTTATTATCGAATTAATACCATTATTTTAGAAACAGCCCCACTCCGAAGGCGTAAACAAGATATACCTGTTTTAATCGAACATTTTATGAAAAACGGAAAAATTAACTATGGCCGAAAAGAAATAAAATTGAGTGAACAAGCTATGAGCTTACTTGTAAAGTATGAGTGGCCTGGCAACATCAGAGAGCTTGAAAATTTATGTGAACGTTTGCAAGTTTTAACCGATAAAGATGTAATTGAAGTCGGGCATTTGCCGGATTTTTTTTCGGCGCAAAAAAAGTTTGATATTACTCGAGATTATGATGCAAGCGTTTCTCTTTCTGAAATAGAAAAAAACTGGATTATTAAAGCCATGGATCATTTTAAAGGTAACAAAACTCAAACTGCTAATTCTTTAGGAATTACGATTAAAACTTTATACAATAAGCTTCACGAGTATGGGGTTTTTGAAAAGTATGCTCAGCAAAAACAAGTAGAAAACGGATAGGAAAATAAATTGTAGAACAGTTTTGAGTGTCTATTACTAGTTATGTGTTAGGAGTTATGAGTTATGAGCTAGGAGTTATGTGTTATGTGTTATGTGTTATGTGTTATGTGTTAGGAGTTATGTGTTAGGAGAGTAGGAGCTAACAGATTTTTAGTATTTGGTTTTTAGTTAAAACAGCGTATTTAGCTCCCACGCTGTTTATTTTTTATTATTAAGTAAATTTAAGCAGATAAATCGTATCTAAAGAGAAAAAAAATTAAATAGACTTCTTTCATATTGATTTGTCTTTAAAGCCGCGTAATTGCATCTAGCTCTGTGTCAGAAGGGAAAAAAGGCACTCAAAATAGTTCTACTATTCTTTCGTGTCCTTTATTCCCATATTCCCATATTCCTTGATCTGAAGCCAATTTCCCCATTTTAAGGACAAATTAATTTGAAAGAAGTGTAATATCATTTTATGTGGTTTGGTTACAAAAAACAAAAAGCCGGTTCATTTGAGAAACGGCTTTTTGAACTTGTTAAAACTAATTTTTATTAAGTTTGAGTTACTAAAATCTTTAATGTTTTAAATTAAACAATTAAACAATTAAA
>DYOP01000065.1 GCA_020720425.1 Bdellovibrio sp.
TATAAAAAAAAAGATCATGCTGGTAACATGATCTTTTTTTTGTTAAATATAAATTCTGGATTTAAAGATAATTTCAAATCCAATTTTGACTACAACTAGGCCTGAATAGGAATTTTCAAATAAGAAACTCCATTATTTTCGGGCTTTGCAAGACTTCCGCCATAAATGTTAATTTGAACACTCTGAAGTAACAATCTTGGAGCTGCCAAACCTGAGTCTCTGTTTACACGAAAGTTTACAAACTGCTCTTTAGTCGTTTCACAGTTAAGTTGAATGTTAAATTTTTTCTCATCCCCGACTGTTGACTCAAAAGCCACAGGACGTCCATCGGGTTGATAATCGTGACCAACAAATACTCGTGTTGAATCAGGCAATGAGTAAATTTTATTTTTTACTGATTCATAAAGTGCCTCTGCGCTACCCGCAGGAAAATCACATCGGCCTGTTCCATAATCAGGCATAAATATAGCATCACCGGCAAATAAGGCATCTCCAATTAAAAAGCTTGAACAAGCTGGGGTATGCCCTGGCGTAAAAATTGTTTTAATCTCAAGAGAGCCGGCTTTTGTGATTGAATTATCTTTAAGTAAAACATCAAACTGGCTACCATCGGTTTTATACGAATCATCAAAATTAAATACACCTTTAAATACACTTTGAACTTCGGTAATTCGAGCCCCAATAGCCACTTTCACAGTTGGAAAGTTTTGCTTAAACAGGGTAGCTCCCGAAATATGGTCAGCATGAGCATGAGTTTCAAGAACATAATGTAATTTTAAATTATTTTCTTTAATAAAATTTACCGTTTGATTAAACGATTTTTGGCTTAGCTTCGAAGAGGCTGGATCGTAGTCCCAAACAGGGTCGATTAAAACAGCATCTTTAGTTGTAGGATCAAATACTACATAAGTTAATGTCCAAGTATCTTTATCAAAAAATGTATGCACAGTTGGTTTCATATTAACTCCTCTTTTAAATAAAAAGCTTTAAATAGCATTCTATAAAAACAATATGGGAATTCAAACAAAAAAAGCAAGCTGGCAACTCATAGTGGACTAAAATAAGCAAAGCCCGCCCTAAGGCTGGCTTTGCGGTAACTGCTGGCATTATAAATCAATTTTAATTATCGAAATCGGGGAGGATTAGGGCGCACGGGTGGACGTATGGGTTGACCAGGTTGCCATTCACCTCCGTTACCCCCCTGATAAAATTGATCATTCATAATCAAGGCCAAATGAGCAATTTGAATATTACCTGTGGTAACAAGTTTTAATGTTTGAATATTAAAACCGACCTGCCCCCTAACTGGTATTTGCAGAACTGTTAAATTTTGCGGCGCCTGAGTTGAAAAAATATTTCGATGATTAACTTCTAAGCTAACTCGGCCATGCCCTGCCGCACTTGCTAAAACAATAACAACCTCATCAATAAACTCTCCTTGTCTTGGCTGAAAGGCTCTTAACAAACCAAACTCTTGATTGGCTCCACTTATAAATAAAGGCATTCTTAGTGCGTTTGAAACAAGATAAGATTGCTCAAACCCAATCTGAGAGGTCATCTCTTGAGACTGAGCCTTGGCACTCAGTGCTATACCTATAACCCCTATCAGGCTTAAAAGACTAATCAAAATTGTTTTAACCATTTGGCTCCTCGATTCTAACCTTTCAAAACCCATAAATCCCCCTTGTGTGTTAAAGTTACTTATCTGCAACCTTACTTGGGAGCAATACAAAGGCGATGCCAGAACTGAGTTTAGTTTTAGTGTCATTTTGACCTTATCAGATTTTATTTTTCAGAAACAGGTAGGCCCCTTAGGTCTTTGACCCATTCTTCAAACGGACTTTTCCTGTTTACAATTTCATAGATGTGAACAAGCAAATATCCTTGCGCTACTAGGATATTTGCTTGTATATTCCTAATAGCACTAGGATATTTGCTTTTGGCGAGGTGGAGGGGGAGATGAAATTTAACAGAGTCTACGAAAGGCCTAATTCTTCGGTCTTATTACTTGGACCACGAGGTGTAGGAAAAAGCACTTTCATGAAATCCCAGCTAAAGCCCTCAATAGTTATTGACCTCCTTAAACAAGAAACCTTTCGACTACTCTCCTTAAATCCTAGCAAGCTCGAAGAAATGATCGCTCACCTAAAGCCAAAAGATACTGTGTTAATTGATGAAATTCAAAATATCCCCCCTTTATTAAATGAGGTGCATCGATTAATCGAAGATCGTGACCTCATTTTTTTTATAACTGGGTCAAGCGCAAGAAAACTAAAAAAAAATAGTCCTAATTTATTGGCCGGACGGGCCCTTTCTAAAAAAATGTTCCCCCTTTGCCTAAAAGAAATAGGCCAAAAAAGAACGATACAAAATTTACTTTTTTCTGGCTCTTTGCCCAAAGTGGTAACAGAGGCAAATAAAAATTTTATTAATGATTTTTTGTTTACCTATGTTGAAACTTACTTAAAAGAAGAGGTTTTTCAAGAGGGCTTGACCCGAAATTTAATTGAATTTTCTAAATTTATTGAATTAGCGGGGCAATACCATGGTCAAATACTCAACTTTGAAAACCTCTCTCGTGAGATCGGAAAATCTGGCGATACCGTAAAGGCCTGGTTTCAGATATTACAAGACACATTAATTGGGCATATGATCGAACCCTATTCGTTAAAACTTTCTAC
This sequence comes from Bdellovibrio sp., assembly GCA_020720425.1. Classification (GTDB taxonomy): domain Bacteria; phylum Bdellovibrionota; class Bdellovibrionia; order Bdellovibrionales; family Bdellovibrionaceae; genus DYOP01. The sequence continues at coordinate 2,682 of DYOP01000065.1, forward strand.
AAAAGAAAGCAAACACCCTAAATTTTATTATTTTGATTGTGGTGTTGCTCGCGCGGCGCAGGGAGTTCAAGAAATAGAGGACATTCCCGAACAGCGAGGCTTTTATCTTGAAACGATTATTCTAAATGAGCTTAAAACCTATTTTGAAGTTCGCCGAAAAAAATATAAAATTTTTTATTATAATATATCTTCTGTCGGAGATTTAGATTTTATAGTAGAAATTAAAAAAAAGACTCTCTCTTCGCCGTCAACTTTTATAGGAATCGAAATTAAACACTCTAAGATTTGGCGACCAAATTTTGAAATTTTATTAGATAAAGTCAAAAAATCTTATCCCAAGCAAATGCTAAAAGCGATTGCCATTTATTTGGGGGATACTCGATTAACACGAAATCATATTGAAATACTTCCTATAAATGATTTTGTTAATCTTTTATGGGATGATAAAATTTTATAAAGTTTTTGATTCTGGTTTTGACACTTTAAGCGTCAACACGGGGCGCCCCCTTGTTTTTCTCAGAAACCAAATAGGCAATCCAGCTTTCACAAGACTCACCTGTATGAACAGGCTTAAACACACCATTTCCACGCCCATTAGCGTCAGTTCCTTCCCAGTAAACATGGGTCGATTTAAAGCCAACTTCAGCCAAAAGCTCTTTAAGCTCTTGAATTCCCCATAATCGCCAATCATAGGTAAAAACGTCTTCAAATGTTTGACCTGCTAATTTAAAATTGATCGAAAATTGCGCCTGATGCGTAACGGGATCGTAATTTTTTTGATTCCACTGGTAACTAAAAGGCCCCACTCGCTTTTTATCTAAACTTGGCCCTTGGCAAAGCTTTCCGCCAAAAACATCACAAATAAACAAACCATCATCCTTTAAACCTAAATAGGCCTTTTTAAAATATGATTTTAAATCCTGTCGGGTTTTAAATAAAAAATACGAAAAATTAAGGGCGACGGTTATATCCGATTTAGCTGGGTGAGCCTTAAGCACATTTCTATTAAAAATTGAAACTCGTTTTTTTTGCGCCAAACTCAATTTTACCTGATTGTGAGTCATTCCATAGGCAATGGGCTCGGGGTCTAAATCAAACCCTACAGACTGGTAACTGGAGTTAAGCTTAACCCATTCGCAACAAATCATATGGGTGCCGCAAAAATCCTCTTTTAAAAGAAGTGGCTTTTTATTTCGCAATTTTTTATAGGCTTTCTCAAAAAACCTAACATCTGATTCGGGAGATTGGACTGATTTTTGATACAAATCATACGGATCAAATGGTAACTCTTTATCTACATAATTCAAATTATCCCCCTCTATCCTACGGTACTTCTTGAATAATAGCTTTGGCTGCTTGGTAAATTTCATCAACATGGGGCACTGTTGCGTCTTCAAGGTTAGGATGAAGCCCAATGCCAGGTATGTTTTTAGCAGCAACCACCTGTGGTCTGGCCCACAGGTCATAAAACAGTTCTTGAGTCACTCGGTAACAAAGATGCTCAGCAAAGTTTGTCACTTCGGTATCTTCGTTAATAAATAAAATACGTTTTGTTTTTTGTACGGAAGCTTTAATCGCTTGCCAATCGTAGGGATAAATTGATCTTAAGTCTATCAATTCAACCTGATACCCTAGCTCTGATTTAAGTTTTTCAGCTACCTGTTTACAAATCTGAACATAACGACCCCATGTTACCATAGTTAATTGGTTACCAGGTATAACCACTTTTGCCTTACCAATAGGCACTAAATACTCTTGCACATCAGGCCATTTAGCAAACCACTCGGTACGGTCACCCAAAGGGGCATCTATCATATTTTTTAAATCTTTTTCATTATCAGGCTCACCCGGAATAAGCGACTCGCCTTTAACCCTCATTAATGCCTTGGGCGGCATAAACAAAACCGGATTGGGATCTAAAATAGAAGATAGCAAAAGACCATAAGCATCTAAAGCATCTGAAGGAATAACAATTTTCCATCCTGCCATTCGAGAGGCCCATGACTCAAAAGAGTGCGAATGATACATGGACCCACGAATCCCCGCCCCCACTGGCGTCATCACCACAAGAGGCATGGGGTATTGTCCATAACTTGCCCAATTGGTGTTACCCGCAATTTTAAGTAAATCAATCGTATTAAAAATATAGTCAGCAAATTGAATTTCGGCGACACATCTTTGCCCCGCCATTGCAATCCCCATGGCCATGCCAATAATTCCGCGCTCATCTAAAGGTGTATTCCACGCACACTCCACACCCTGAGTGGCCGTAAAAACCCCACCCAAAGGGGCCCCCACGTCTTGGCCAAATACATCGTTTAACTGATAATTTTTATGCGCATAATGTAGAGCCAATCGAATGGCTTGAGCCATATTTGCCATTAAAAGTTCCTCCAATCTGCATTTTCACTTTGAGCAAAAATATGATCCCAAATTGACTTAGCCTCGGGCGCCATTTCTGTGCGAACTTGATTTTGGGCTTGCTGGGCCTGCTTTTCATACTCTTCTTTTTTATTTTTAATTAAATCTGTTGAAATAAAATTGGCCTTTAAAAGACGCTGTTCAAAAACATCAATGGGACAAGGTTGTTCAACCGATCGGTTACCACCGCTCGCTGAGGAGTGACCATATAAACGACTCACCTGAGCTTCGATAAAGGCTGGCTTTTTATTTTTTCTGATATAATCCATGTCTTCTTTAAGACAAAGATAAGTCTCTATAGGGTCAAGACCATTGATGACTCGGTTTTTAATATTAAAAGCCTTTGCTCTATCAGCAATTTTTGATTCTCCATGCTGCCCCTGATAGGCCGTAGAGATACCCCATTGGTTGTTTTGAACCGTAATTAATACCGGAAGCTCTTGCCCTGGACGAGATGACCAAATTAAGCACGAAGCAAAATCACCCTCGGCCGTACCCGCATCACCACCTGTTACCACGGTAATTCCGTTTGAATTTAATTTTTTTTGTACATGTGCGGTTCCAATCGAAGCTAAGTACTGCACCTCAATAGGCGAGGTAACAGGCACCACATTCCATTTAGGAAAACAATAATGGTTCGAAAAATTGCGCCCTCCCGTAGAAATATCGGTAACTCGGTTCATGATGAGCCTGATTGAATCAATCATAGGCATCCCTAATGCAACTAAAGTGGGCGTACACCTATAATGTAAATGCAAATAATCAAATAAAGGACCCTGACCTTTGAGAGTCAAAAGCCCAAGCGGAACCCCCCAAGCCTCTTCGCCTGGTGCGCCAATCCAAAAAAAGGCATCCCCTAGTTTATAAATTTTTATAAGTCTTTCTTCTAACACTCTTGAATAAACCATGTGGTCATACATTTTAAGTACAAGTTCTTTAGGTAACATCAAAAGGTCTTTATCTTGAGCTAAACTTTGAGAGCTTTTTGAGGACATAAAAATTTCTCCTAAACTATATACGCAAGCGACTGAGTTGGTTTTATCATCGTTAAATCAAAGTGCAAACAAGAATTATTTTTAGCCTAATTTCTAAGCTCTACCCATTAGACTTCTTGCATATCTAGTTATGACAGAAGTCTATTAAAAAAATCGAGTCGACAGGGCATCCATAATAAACGCAGCCCCCCATGAAAAAGGCGCCTCTGATTTGTATAAACAATTTTTAAATGGCTTTAAACTTTGTGAATCATATATTTCGGCAACATAAGGCTCATTTGACCATGATTTAAGCTGCTCAATAATAAAAACATAATCGTCTTCAGTTTTACTAGTGTGGCCCACGGTAACTGGTGCAGTAACGGGCGCGGCAAATCCCGCCAAATCAGACGAAAGGTCAACTTTAGAAATATTAATTGGGTTACCCGCAGAACCGCCCATTTTTAAGGCAAGCTTTAAGTAAAGCCCGACAATCCAGCTCCAGGTCATATGAGAATGATAATGACTTAGCCCAATCCATTTAACATGAGAAATAAGATCTGATGATTGGGGTTTGGGGTAGCTGCACCAAAAAGGTGTTTTAGTATCCTTATAGGTAGAATATTGAGAAATTCTGGCAAAAAAAGCACCTTGATCTTGGGGCAACACAAAACCCCAATCTAAAGCCACCAACTGGTCTGCTAAGGCTATAAAACCTTTTCTGTTAAGCTCTGATTCGTAAAATCCATCTGAATTAAAAAACTCTTTTGTGATTTTATTTTTTAAACTCTCTTGATTTACTAAAAGTTGATCCGGAGCCTCTAACTTTAAAAGTAAATCTTGCACATGCCACAATAAAAGTTGAGTTAAAAAAGTAACTCCTTGGCGACTGATCGAATCCATCCAATCCGAAAAAGGACCTTGATATATAAAATCCTCTTTTAAAAGGTTAGCTTTATTATAAAAATCTAAAACGCGTTTGATCTGATTTTTTTTAGATTCAAAGTAATCTTTGTCGTCAAATTGCAAACAATAATCACACAGTGTTTTTATCACCAAAAGGTTACTATCAATAACGGGATAGAGGGTATTAACATAGTAAAAAGATTTTAAGCGGGGGCGGCCAAAAGCTATATTAAATTTTAACCCAAAAACCCCCATTAATGAGGCTAATCCTACTCTGTAAACAGGCTTTATTGAGTCAACATAAAGCGGAACTTGCCCCTGATCATTGAGGTTATTTAACAAAAAATCTAAATGCCTTTTAAAAAAAGAGGGCTCGCAAATATGGCGTAGGCCAACAAATGAGTAACAAAAATCTCGAACCCAAAAAGTCTTAAATTGACTAGCTCCCGCCGTAAACCATTGATCCCCAGAAACCATAACCAGATTGGCTTTTAAACTTTTTTCTGCCCACTGATATATATCATTATATGGCATTGGATTGGGGTGATGCTTCAAACTCAGCCCCTTTTTTAAGGTTGATTAAAAAATCCTTGCACATCGGGATTAAGCCACTCAATAGAACCTGTGATCTTTTTTTTAAGTTTTCGATTTTGTGACAAAATAAAACTCTCTGGCAATGCCCTAACCCGATATAAATCCGAAACGCGAGGGGATTGATCAAATATAAACATCATATTTTCAGAGGACTCAAACTGTCTTTCTTGTAAAAAGCTTTTCATTTGGGAGATATCTGAATCCTGACTAATCGCTGCAACTACGACATTTTGTTTATTGTTTTGAGCAAATTTAACTAGTGATGGTAACTCTTGCACACAAGGACCACACCAGCTAGCCCAAAAATGAACAACTATTTTTTTATCGTCAAATTGACTGAGCTTAAACGGCAAGTCTTTATCTGATTTAGCTTCGAAATCGGGAGCCCCTTGCTCCTCCCAGCTTTCAAGACTTTTAATTTGCTCAAACGAAGGCGCTTTAGAAGTTTTCGATCTCCAAAATTTAAATGCGCCCACTCCGGCAACAGCTACTAAGGCCGTAACGGCTAAAGAAACGAGTAAATTATTTTTTTTCATTTTTCAATCTCCTTTAAAACTTCAATTGCCTTCTCAATCATTTGGGCTAAGGGCACTTCGATTTTATTTTGATTTTTTCGAGTCACAAATTCGGCCACGCCTTTATCAAAGCCTTTTTTACCTAAAGTAATTCGCAATGGAAAGCCTAATAAGTCGGCATCTTTAAACTTAACTCCGGGCCTTTCATCTCGATCATCAATAAGTGTATCAACTCCAAAGCTCAGTAAAGATTTTTCAAGAGATTCAGCGAGATTTAACAGTGCCTTTTCTTTAACATCAAGAACACAGATATGAACTAAAAAAGGGCTAATCGCCATTGGCCAAATCATTCCATCTTTATCATGACATTGCTCAATAACAGCCTGTATGGTTCGACTGACACCGATACCATAACAACCCATTTCAATGGTCTGACTTTTTTGGTCTTTGGTTAAATAGCGAGCATTCATTTTTTCTGAGTACTGAGTCCCCAAATAAAATACATGACCCACCTCAATACCCCTAACGGCACTTAATCGGCCACTCGGATTTTTAGGGTCTTGATCTCCCGATTTAGCCATTCGGTAATCACCAATAGCTGTGGCTTTAAAGTCTCTTCCTAAAACTACGTTTTTAAGATGGTAACCCTTTTTGTTGGCTCCCACAACCACCGAAGGCAGGCCGGTAACACCATTATCTAAATATATATCGATGTTAAGCCCGAGGGGGCCACACGATCCAGGCTCTACGCCGGTAACCCGAACTACCTCTTGATCGGTTGCCCAAATAGGCTCTTGTGAAAAACCGAAAACATTTTTAAGCTTGATGGGGTTGACTTCGTCTTGCCCTCTTAATACGACAGCAAAAATCTTAGCCTCTGGTTTATCTTCTTTAAAAAACAAGGTTTTAACAAGTAAGGGCTTTAAATCGGGGTAACTTGTTTCTAAATCTAAAATTGATTTTAAATTTGGAGTTGCAAACTCTTCAAAAAAAGGAATAACAGGGGCGCCCGATTCTTGATTAGAAGTAAGCTTAACTGGATTCGTGTCTATGGCGGGGCAAACCTCGCGATTAGCGGCAAAATCAGATACATCAGAAACCATTAAGGCATCTTCTCCCGCATCGGCAATCAACTGAAACTCGTGAGTCAAAGAGCCCCCAATGCTACCCGCATCAGCTTCAACAATACGATATTCAACTTTAAGACGGTCAAAAATAGCCTTATACGCATCGTACATAATTTGATACGATTTAAGAGCACTTGGCTTATCTAAATCAAAGCTATAAGCATCTTTCATAATAAACTCGCGCCCTCTCATGAGGCCAAACCGAGGCCTGAGCTCATCGCGGTATTTAGTTTGAATTTGAAAAAAGTTTTTTGGCAAATCCCGATACGATTGCAACTCATATCTAACATAATCTGTTATAGCTTCTTCATGGGTAGCACCTAAACAAAACCACTGACCATTTCGATTTTTAAATTTTAATAAACCTTCGCCCATTTTAGTCCATCGCCCCGTTTCTTCCCATAGCTCTTTGGGATGAACCATGGGCATAAGCACCTCAATAAGGCCTCTTTTTTCGAGCTCTTCTCGGATAATCCCCTCAAATTTTCGAAGGGCTCTTAACCCCACAGGACCAAAGGTAAAAATTCCGGGCGCTAATTTTTTTATTAATCCCGCTCTAACAAATAATTGTTGAGATAAAATATCGGCATCACTTGGGGCTTCTTTAAGTGTGTAAAGATGCGTTTGTGACCATTTCATGGAATGCTCCTTGCCTTGTTTTATGTGAACTTAAGATTTTTTATTTATTTTAAATCATCTTAAATTTATTTAAAGTTGAAACTTAATCGTATTCCTATTTTACATTTTTAATTAAACACTTATTAAACAAAAGTTAAACACGAGTTAGATTAATCTCTAATTGGATTCAATCCCAAAAAGTTTAAGCTTACGATGCAAATAACTTCGCTCTAAACCAATGGCTTCGGCCGTTTTAGAAATGTTTCCATCAAATTCTTTTAGCTTTTCAATAATAAATTGCTTTTCAAATTGGTTGCGCGCTTGTCTAAAATTAATTTGATAGTAGGGCGAATTCTCTTCGGTTGGTAAGCCCGAAAAATATAAGTCATGTTCTTCTATTTGATCAAAAGGCGTTAATAAATAAAGGCGTTCAACAAAATTTCGAAGCTCTCTTAGGTTACCAGGCCAATTATAATTTTGTAAAATCTCAAGCGCTTTTGAAGATAGTTTTTTACGAGTAACCCCTTCTTCTCTAATTATGATATCTGAAAAATACCAAAATAAAGGCGCTATATCTTTAGCCCTTTCCCTAAGTGAAGGCACATAAATCTGACCTTTTTCAAACTCTCTGGCTAACTCATCATCCAGTTGATTAATATCCGATGTTGAGATCATCATTTGCACGTCTAAGCTCACAAATTCTTGACTTCCCGCCCTTTGAATTTGGCCTGTTTTAATAAATTTATAAATCTTTTTTTGAGTCGCTACTGGTAACAGGTGAGCATCTCTGATAAAGAGAGTTCCCCCATCAGCCAGTTCGAGCTTTCCTTTTTGTTCGGGTATTTGCCCTGGAATAATTGAATTGCTCCATCCAAATATTTCGTAATCAAAAAGATCAAGGGGGATATTATTTGATAAAATTTCGACAAAACTAAGTCCTGCCCTTGGGCCAGCAAAATGCAGATTCTGCGCTACCAACTGCCTTCCCGCCCCCTTTTGGCCAACAATACAAATAGGGCCACCCTGACCCGCTAAAGCCGAAATTTGCTCTTTTAATAAAATCATAGGTGAAGAGTCGCCAATCAGTGCAAAGTTTTTTCTGAGATGTGACAATAAGATTTGCTTTTGTGCTTTCTCATTTTGAAAATGAATGATGTTACCAATTTGAATTAATATTTTATCAATAGATAAAGGCTTTTCAATAAAATCCCAAGCCCCCATTCGGGCGGCCTTAACAGCCGTTTCGATTGTTCCATGACCTGAAATCATAACATACTCAGCATCTGGAAATTGTTTTTTAGCCGTTTGCAATACCCCTATGCCATCTAAAGATCCCGGCATCCAAATATCTAAAAAAACAATTTGCGGAGTAAATGAGCGTATCAAACTCAGCCCCTCTTCTCCGTTTTTTGCAGTGACCACTTGGTAACCTTCATCTTTTAGACTCGCGCTAAGAACTTCCCGAATGGGGGCCTCATCATCAACAATTAATATACGAATATGTTCTTTTAATTTCATAGATAAGTGATAGTCTGTCTTTAAACAGCAAAGGACCCAACCCTTAACGCCTAAAGACAACGACAATTTACGTCACCCCGAGAGAATTTATTTCATATTTCATGCCGTCTAGGCCCACCCAAAGCCACAAAGGATTTGGCACATCTTTAGCTTATCCTTTTCTACTATGATTAAATCACGACTTATGACTTTATTAACTTTCTTACTTTTTAGTGTTTTTAACACCCCTTTATGGGCTCAGCAAAACCCTTTGGATATTGATATTCAGTTTAATCACAGGGTCGATGACCGTGGGTATTTAAAATTTAAAGTTGACGGAAAACCCTACCGAGTCAAACAACCCGAACTCAGCGAAGATCCATTTTCGGGGTATTCCGCCTCTGAGGCCCGGGTGCTTAAAAAGCACTTCAGAAAAAATATGCGCGAAATTTTAGCTGTGCTAGCAAAAAGTCTAGACTCAATAAGACTTGGGCTTGGTACAACTTATGTGATTAATCAGAATATCTCGTTTAAAAAAGCCGAAAATAATTACCTCTCTCTTAAACAGTTTGCCTCTCGTATGCCTTTAGGCGTTCAGGCAGACATTCTTGCCTTGGGAGAAAAAAACTTTTTAACCCTTCAGCAAAAGGCTCAAGAAGAAGCCGAACTAACCCTTTCTCAAAAAGGGAGCATAATCATTCAACAAATTTTAGATTCAGTTTATCAAAATCTTTGGAAACAGGCCCCCATGATTGCCAAAGCCAATGAATTTGGATTTATCGCTTCTGTCGCTCCTCAATTTTTATTTGGTAGCGGTAAAAGTGGTTTTGGTGGACTTTTTGAAATCGGGATCAACATTGGATATAATAGTGATACCAAATCACTTTTTATTGAGGTCTTTAAAAATATTGAAAGCTTTGAAAGCACCTTACTTAAGGCCGTTGCCTCGACAGGTGTTATTTTTAAAACAGGAGGCTTTGTACGAAACCAGGCCTCTTTAGACTCTCGTGAAAACCTTATAAACTCATCAAAAGCAGGAATTAGTTTTTACCCCCCCATGATACCAGGTTTTAGTTCGTGGAGTTCGGAAGCTTTTTCTATCGGAGCGTCATCGGGATTGACCCTGCCTCCATCGCCTTTTGGAGACGCTTTAACTTACCAAACCAAAACTCATACCGAGTCTTTACTCAAACTTAATATTTCGATGAATTTTCCATTTATTATTACTATTCAATCCCCCTGGGCAATCAAAAATGCCATCGCTTTTAAAAGTGGATTTAAGCAGATTTATCGCTCCCTGACGAAAAGCTGCCGACACACATTTTTATAAATTTTATGATTTTTATGGTTGATCTCTATCTCAAGTTCATTTTAAAGTCTCAAACCATATGCAAACTCCAAATCAGCAAAATCAAGAGCTTAAAGTTTCAACACAGGTCATGTACCTCGAACCTGAAAGTTTGCCCGAACGCAGACAATATGTTTTTAGTTACCGAATTAAAATTCAAAATTTAAGCTCAGAACCTATTCAAATTATTTCGCGTCACTGGCACATTACAAATGATCGCGGATTAACAGAGCAGGTTGAGGGCCAGGGTGTTGTGGGGCTTCAGCCAAAAATTGCACCCGGTGATTTTTTTGAATACGAAAGCATTTGCCCCCTTAACTCAAGTACAGGGTCTATGCGAGGGGTTTATCATGCGCTAACCGAATCGGGTTTGAATATTCAAATAGAAATCCCTGAGTTTTATTTAATTGCCCCTGAAGCGCTTCAGTAGATTTTTAATTTTAGACTCTCACTCATCTAAGGTTACCAACTCCCACTTGACCCTCCTCCGCTAAAGCCTCCGCCTCCGCCAGACCATCCTCCGCCTCCGCTAAAGCCTCCGCCA
>DYOP01000140.1 GCA_020720425.1 Bdellovibrio sp.
CCGCCATTTAAAAAAAATAAGCCTCAGAGAAATTTGGGGCTTTTTTTTGTCCGTCAGTGTAGAATTAACAATAAATTCTTAAATCAATTTTTTTCGGGTAGTAAGGAGTTTGCTTATGACTTTTATTAAAATTTTTATAACTATTTTGGTTGCAAATCTTTTTTTTATCTCATGCTCTAATTTTCAACAAAATAAGAAAACTAATCTTAATAAATCTGTTAAGTTTGAAGATTTTCAAAAAGTACTATCTCCTAAAAGTTCTCTTCTGCCATTACCTGGGACTGATGAATCGTTAATTTTAATGAGAATGCCTGAAGATCAATACGCCAGACTTTATAAGCTTGACCACAACACAAAACAATTTACTCTCCTTTATGATGCTCAAAAAAATATTTCAGGAATCACCAGAGATCCAACTTTAAAAAACTACTACCTCTATCTTGATAATAATGGCGACGAAAACTATCAAATTTATAAATTAGAATCTGACTTTAAATCAGTAAAAAAGGTTTTTGGAAACGATGGGTTTAAAACGAGCATTGCGGGATTTTCACTGGATGGAAAACGGCTCTATCTCAGTTCTAACCACCTCAATAAAGAGATATATTCCCTATATGTCTTCTCTACAGATGATCAAAAATTATCATCTCCTCTCACTCCAAAGAAAGAAAGTTTTGATGGTGCCGTTGTTAGTCAAAATGAAAAATATATTGCCCTTGTTAAGGCTATTGGAAATAATGAGGGCCATTTATATCTCCTCAACCTTGCAGATAAGAAAATAAAAAAACTTTTAGCAAAAAAGGCCACAAATTATAATCCTTCCTTTTTCCATCCCACTAAACCTCTTCTCTATCTAGAGTCAAATGATGGAAAAGATCGACGGGGATGTGCTACCTTGGAATTTGAAAAAAGCAATCAAATAGAGTGGAAATTTATATCTAACGAAAAAGATTACTCTTGCGGATACAACCCTATTTCAAAATACTCAATTCTTAGTGAAGAATTTAATGGAAAAGAAAAAGTGCGAGTCTTTGAAGGTATTTATGAGAACGAATATCAACTTCCTATTCCAGATAATGCTGTAGTTTCTCAAGTGACACTCTTACCAGGAGAAAAAACTGCTTATACTCGTTTTGTGACTTCAAATTCCCCTGGGGAGTTTTACAAATTTGACATTACAAAAGGTCAATCTGCATCTTTAATTCCGATCTCTTCACTTAATTTTTCAGGTCTTACCTCTGACGATTTTGCTTCCTCTTATGACATTTTTTATAAAAGTTTTGATGGCCTTGATATTCATGGAATTATCTATGCAAAAAAATCATGCTTAACTGATGGTAAAAAACACCCTGTTATTTTGTGGCCACATGGAGGCCCTGACGGCAACGAGATGCATGTGTTTCATCCTTTCTTTCAATTTTGGGCCTTGAATGGATATGTCGTATTTGCCCCTAATTTTAGAGGTTCAACAGGTTATGGTAAAAATTTTGAAACTTTAAATGACAAAGATTGGGGTGGTGCCCACATAGCCGACTTAATTTGGGGAAAACGTGCTCTTGAAAAACTCTCCTATATTGATAAAGAGAGATTCTTCATTGTCGGTGCAAGTTTTGGTGGTTTCTCAACATTATCAGCGATCACAGAATTTCCTAAAGAATTTAAAGGGGCCGTAGCGATCGTGGCCCTTGCTAATTTGTTTACTTCTTTTAAATCAATTCCCCAAGATCCAGCATGGCAAAATGAATTTTTAACAGAAATGGGAGATCCTATAAAAGATAGTGTTCTTTACAAAGAAAGGTCCCCTTATTTTCATGCTCACAAAATTTCAATTCCCTTAAAAATTTATCAAGCTGAAAATGATGTTAGAACAGTAAAATCTGAAATGGATAATTTTGTGAGCAAGATGAAAACATACAATATCCCTGTTGAGTATGAGGTCTTGGAAAAAGACGGCCACGGCTTGGCAAGAAAAGAGTCATGGCAAAAAGTTCTTCAAGGCACAATAGAGTTTTTGAATAAAATTGATTAACGCCATTTTTTAATTTTTAGTTTCTAAAATGTTCATACTACTTAGTATTCGTTTCACCATTTCAGGATGCCATGATCTCCCCTGACATTTGGTGGGAACCTTCATCTGGGTCAAACATCTGGCGATGCCCCTTAGACCTAAGCCTTCTTTCTGCATCCCTATGATCATCTCAATGATTCTTTGCTCGGCCTTAAAA
>DYOP01000141.1 GCA_020720425.1 Bdellovibrio sp.
ACTGTCAACTTGATGGCGTTACAGTATCCAACGGCAACTCGATCATTGCCTATCGATCTGCAGTTGGTAATCCGTCTTTCCCTTGTTCTTCAGAAACAAGAACATGTAGCGATGGCACCTTATCCGGTGGAAGCAATTTCATATTCAAGAAGTGCGAATTACACTACATGACTTTGATCCCTCTAAGATGCCAAACTGGTTATCACCTTGTTAGTGACTGGACGGGTGGCAATAACTCAACTGTTCAGAGCTGGTATAATACAATTAGCAATATAAATAATAAGCTAACTAATCGATGTGCTGACTATGGAGGACTTGATTATTGGAGCATCAAGTATATGTCTGAAGATCCTGCTAAGGTAAAGACAAATTATGATAAGGCGGTTAAAGCGGCCTCATCTGATAATCTATGCTTTAGTGGTGACAAGTATATAGCTAACACCATAGGGTGCGTGAGAACCTTTGAAAACGGCAAAGGCTCTGACTTGCAAACTAGACCAGATTACAATACGCTAAAAGCATTAAGATGTTCTTCTGACGTTGATTATGGTTACTCATTAGACTTACAAAACAAAATAATTCAAGTGTTCAAAGATAATGCTCTAAGATGTCCTGATGAGGGTGGTTTTGTTTACTGGCTTGCCGATTCTACAAAAAGACCAGAAGCTGATCATCTTAAGTTAATAAAAGATGAAATCCTAAAAAACAAAGCAGCAAATGACTCATTTATTAAAACATTATGCTTAAATGGGGATACATATAAAACTAATACTAATGGATGCAAAAGCAATGGCAATTGGTAACACGAAGAAGGCTGCTTTGGCAAAGTTAGTTATTTAGTATAAACTTCATAGGCAGGGTGATTTTCCACTGAGAGTATTTAACTTCAGAGGGAAAATCACCAAAAGGTGCTGCCCTTTGAACGGATTTAACAGCCGCCTCATTTAGCCGAATATAAGGGCTTGGTTGAGTCACCTTGACTTCTAAAATGTTACCCTTTTGATCTAAAATCATTTGCACAACAACTTGGCCTTGTTCATTAAAAGTTTTTGAAGCCATGGGATAAAATTGATTTCTTGAAATTTTATCCCACATATGAGCTAAATATATTTCTTTGGGATTTTCGGGTAACCTTCCTATAACACCTGAACCAATAACCGAATCTCCTTGCTCTTGGTTTTCATCGGCATTTTGCGTATCATGTGGATCAGACTTTTTAGTCTCAAAGTTTAAATCTTGATTGGTAGGGTCTGATATCTCATGTTTATTTATATTTAATTTTTTCTTTTTATATGAGGCGATTTGATTTTTATTATTTGCATCCCCTTGAAAAGGGAAAAAAGTTAATATACTTGGTTTTAAATCTTCGTGAGTAAAAGAAAGTGAGCTTAAACCAAAAGCCGCCAGCATAACAAGGGCATGTAATAAAAAACTGACTCCAATAAAAATAAACACTTTGTATTTACTATAAATAAGTTTGGTTTTGCTAAAAAAACTTGGCATAATTTTAAGCTGCCTTTACAGTCCAAAACTGTCAATCCTTTCATGCCTTTGAGAAAACCAAAAAACATGAAAATCGTCTGCGCAAAAATACCAAACTCAACTTGAATCTCGGTTTAAAAATCACCCTGCAAGGATATAAAAATTTGCCTACCCCTGAGAGGCCCCCAGATATGAAAATTATCTAAATGATAGTGAGCCCCGTGCAAATGCCATGTCGTTGGACTATCCCCAGCTTGGGTTTGAGTGTAATCAAAAATATTATTAATAGCTCCCTGTAATTGAAAATGATTTGATAATTGAAAAGTTGCTGTCATATCAACGGTGGCAAACCAAGGCGCTTTTTGCCATTTTTGATGACTCGGTGTTACCTTTCCAAAATCAGGACTCAAAAAATCTTCTTCTTCGTAGATTTGATTATAATGGCGGTGGTAACCATAGGAGCTTAAATCTTGCTCCGGGGTTATATTAACTCTACCCCCTAAATTCCATTGATCATCAGCCTGATAATTTGCTCCCATTAAAATTCGATTTTCAATGGCCGCCACGGGTAGTTTGTTTTTGTATTCAAAAGGATAATTAAAATTCTCCGCTTGCAATTCGATAACAAGGCCATGACGAGCTTCAAACTCATAGCTTATATCAAAGGCTGATATCAAATAGTTACTATCTGCATTTTTAAAAATGGTTGGATCTCTCGATAAAGCCCTATCTAAT
>DYOP01000142.1 GCA_020720425.1 Bdellovibrio sp.
ACGCAGGGTAGTTACCTTTGGGAAGCAGGTACCTTTAGAGCCAATATCTAAACCAGTAAATCATTTTGCCAAGGATGAGTTGGTAAAAGGGTGTATGGTTTATGAGATCATCAATCACAATAGGACGAGATTGTTTTATAAGCTGATCAAAATGTAAAGTGGCTAATTGCAAGGTTTCGGGAGACTTTGTTTGATAGGCAATTTCAAGGTCATGAACAAATGATCTGTGATTCCAGTTGAGTGAACCAATAATAAAAAGATCATCAATAATTAAAGATTTTTCATGTAAAATGCTGGTTTCAAATTCGAATATTTTTATTTTTCTTTTAAGTAATTTTTTGTAAAGACTTTGAGTGGCCCATTTTACAAACCATACATCGCTTTTTGAGGGTAAAACAAGGCTAATAAGGGCCCCATTTTTTTGAGCTTTATAAAGAGCGCGCATTAAAAAAAAACGAGGCAAAAAATAGGGCGTACATATTAAAATACGGGTTTGGGCCGATCTTAGGTTTTTGTATATAAACCGCGATAAATTAAACCTTAAAAATACAGATTCGTTTCTTAAAAAAGGAGATATGGAAATGTGCGTGAGAGTTAAAAATTTTGGAATTTTTTTAAGAACTCCATAATTAAACTTTTTAGATTGAGACCAAATTTTAAAAAATGATTTTTTTAATGTCACAAGATGGGGGTTTTTTTGATATTCAAAAGGAGTTACTAACTTTAATCCTAAATCTTGCCATTTTAAGTGGTCTTGGCAAATATTTAATGAGCCCATAAAGACTATGCTTTCGTCAATAAGAGCTAGTTTTCGGTGGTTTCTTTTGTTTAGTATTTTAAGAGATTGATAAAATGAGTTTAGGTTACTGTTAAACGATAAGGGATGAAACGCTTTTATAAAAATGCCATTTTTTTTTGAGAGTTGAATCAGTGGTGGCAAAGACTCTGAACTACCAATGGCATCAACCATCAAATAGACTCGAACTCCTTTTTTGCGAGCTTCGATAAGGGCTTCAAAAACACTTAGCCCAATCGAGTCGAGTTTGAAAATATATACTTCTAAAAGAATTTCATGTTTGGCTTGGCGAATAGATGAAATCAATTCATCAAAATATAAAAAAGGAGAGTCTAATAAAAACTCATTCAAAGATAAAAAAGAAATAGGCGGAGTTACTTTATTAATTAATTGAGTTGTCAAATTGGTTAAATCAGTCAAAAGGCCACCTTGGTCAAAGTTTGCTATGACTTAAGTGGCCTGTCAAATGAGCTGTCTAAAGAGCTGTAATAAGTAATCAATGTTTAAATTTTTCTTTATGTCTTACTAATGGTAATGGTGAATGTGCTATATTACATATACGCAATATAACCATCTCGCTTTAAAGCCATAAACCTATATAGCCATAAACCTATAAAGTTATAAACCTACAAACCTGCCAGATTATAAGGCATGTCTTCAAATAACAAATGCAACATTTTTCATTTTTGCTAGTTCTTTCTTGGTTACCTCAATTGCTGTCTGAAAGCCAAGATAGTCAGATATAATAACAGTATAATATAATAACAGTACAATACAGCAAGAAACCATCAAAGGATTTATTAATTTATTTTAATCGCCTTTGCTGATTTCGTCTCTTGCTGAGGAACATCTATATGCAAAACGCCATTATCATATTTTGCGTTAACGCTTTCGTGACTGACCGTTTTAGGTAACGAAAACGACCTTGAAAATTTTCCGTAACTGCGTTCAAAGTATTTTCCATCCCCCTTTTCTTCGCGAACCCTTTCGCCACAGATAGTTAAGACGTTTTCAGAAAGGTCTACTTTAATATCTTCTTTTTTCATCCCTGGGATATCAGCCGTGATATGGTAGACTCCGTCTTTTTCTTCGATATCAATCATGGGATTAAAAGAAGCTAACTCTTTATTCCACTCCGTTGATAAAGGCCAATGGGCGGGAGTATCCATCCCTCTGACAAATTCATCCATAAGATCAAATACTGATGAAGATCGTCTTTGATTGTATGGCATAAGTGATTTCATAAATACCTCCTTGTGGTTGTTTGTTTCTAATTATAAGGTGAGAACGATTATCATCTTGTCAATATAACAAAATCATTTTTTTTATGCGATGCTGTTTGATCTTGGTTGTAACAAGGCTAGTATATTGGGTTGAGCATAAAAGGCGATGATACGAGTTGATGATAC
>DYOP01000143.1 GCA_020720425.1 Bdellovibrio sp.
AGCTGATAGAATGGGGCGCTGATATGATCTCCGTCATTAGTGCGCTATGGAGTGGAGATGTGCTAAGAAATGCTGTGGAGTTTGGCGAGGTGTTTTGAGGGTCTGATTTATGGTAAAATCACATAAAATATCCACGCTTTATATTGGCGCTATCTCATAAGGATTAAAGTTGAGTTTAAAAAAAATCGCTATTGCTTTTGCGGCTATGACAACGCTATCTGTCGGCTCTTTTAGCGATACGGTAAAGCATTTTACCAAAGCAGACGCTCAACTTGTTGACAAACTATATAAAAATGCAAAAGAAAAAAATATTGATAACGCCCTACTTGCGCTTAATCAGCTAGAAGAATCCAACAAGATACTATTTGACGCTATTTTATTGCATATAAAAAACAATATATCAAACTGGATTAGAGAAGACGCTCAAATAGCCGGCGAGGCTCTTGCTATGCTTACCTTGCATATCGATAACAAAAAAAAGAGATATGAAGAGATAAAGCGCACCCTGAAAAATACAAAGGTCACAAGAGAGTCGCAAGACAAAATTCTCGAACTTATTAGACAAAACAACTCAATGAAGAATTTTATTTAGCAGGCGGTAGATATAGCGTATGTATGTATTGACGCAAAAACCACTTTTATGTTTTTGGCTACGACCGCAAAGGCTAAGCAAGACATAGTAATTGATGATTATTGGATAAATCCTTTTGAAAACGGTCATGAAACGCTTTTTTTGGTTTCGGCACAAGCTGCAAGGCTGGATATAGATAAAATCTTTGACTTAGAGGATAATTTAAATACAGCGCTCATATGGAAAAACAATAATCAACCCAAAATTAAACTTCCTGAGGCGAATGGATATAATTTTGGCGGTATCGGCAAATCTCATTTTAAAAATATAAGCTTTATATAGTGACTCATTTGGAATATGCAAAAGCGCTAAATGTCTATAGCTATGAACTAAAAGTTTCAGATAACACAACCAATGATTTGGTAATCAGGGTTAAAATAAGCAGACTCTATTATGCACTTTTTCATAGAATAATCCAAGAGTTGCCAAAGCTTCAAGCTTCTTCGGCTGGAAGCAAACACGACCAAATTCTAAGACGGCTTGAAGCGTCAGGCAATACAAATACCCAAAGAGTATTCCAAGTTTTTAAAGACTTAAAACGTCTACGAGAGTTGGCGGACTACGAACCGTCTACGCTATGCCCTCTTTCGGATTTGGCTGTTCTTTATGCAAAAACGCATAAATTTATTAAAAGTGATAGAATTATTATAAATTAGGGCTTTTAAATCTTTGCCAAAAATGCTTTTTGACTTTGGCGTATATCTCGTCAAAGTCAACCGTAACAAAAAGATGCCTGATACCTAAGAAATATATTTATGAGTTTGGTGTTTGCATAGGGCGAAAAAACTCGCAAATATCACACTCTAGCACGGCGGCGATTTTGTAGAGATGCCCTAGGTTGAAATGTCGTTTGTTGTGGTAGATTTCGGCTACGGAGACCAAGCCTACGCCCGTGTGCCCGATGGCTAGTCCAAGCTCAAGCTGGCTAACGTGACTTTTCTTTCGCAAGCGTTTAACATTTTGCCCGATAAGCCTATAAAATTCGGCTATCTCTTCGTCCAAAAACTCTACGTCTTTTAAACTCAAAAACTTACCATAGTCATTAATTTTTGGTTAAGTTTAGTTTGTTACAATACTTTTAACAACAGACTATAGTCTGTAAAAGATAAAATACATTAAATATTGCAATGTTACTCAACTTTCGCACATAACCCCAGCTCCAAATTCATTCAAACAATCTAGCTAAAAACATCTACGAAAGCCCCACAAATAAGCACTTTAAGGGATAATTACTTCATCACAAACAGTTATACAAGGAGCTACTTTTTTATGGGTCTTGACAATTATATTGAATTTGCTATGAAAAACATACTCAAAAATCCAATCATAGAAGTTTTACGATCTATCAACATCTCAAAAATACTCATTCAAAGCAACTTCATCAAACGAAGTGTTGGGCATTTACCCTTTCAAATCTTTCTTCACTTTATCTATATGCTAGTAATGAACAAACGCCAATCGGCGTTTGTTAGGCAAAGCGCTAATGCGTATTACAAAGATACCTGTCCAGTTTCACCACATTATAGTCACCTATTCTCCTAGATAGATGCGAAAGATGAGTCA
>DYOP01000066.1 GCA_020720425.1 Bdellovibrio sp.
GGTAAAATTGGATCGTGCTCTACGATTGGATTTGATAACTGTGGTTTTAAGTTTGACTGAACAACTATAAGATCGCCCTTAACAAGTGATGGGGTGGGATTATCGTGTGACTCAAAATTTTCTCTTATAAATGAATGTATATTGTCAAAACCACTTTCAATTTTAGAAAAATAATACTGTTTTACTTTTTGATTTGAATCCATATGCCTCTTTTCGTGAATATTTTCTATTGCTTTAGCTATATTTATAAATTTAGCTTTAGGTCTTGTTTGTTTAAGTTCATCTTAATTAAAACTTAATTTCTTTTTTCTTGGTTTAATTAATAATATCTATAGTTTGTTTGCGTGATATACATTAATTATACTTTCATTAATGTAATCCAATTATTATGGTTTCATTCGCGAAATCAATATCTTTATCATGTTTATTTAATTACAAAGTAACAATCTGGATTTTATAAAAAATTAAGTTGCATTAACCATAATGCAATTTTTAATATTGAACAGTAAATTTATCGGGTTCCATTAAGCTTTATCTTTTAATTAAATTTATAATTAGTTCCATAAAGTAAATTGATTATAAAAAAATTAAAAAAATTATTAATTCGACCGCTTTTAACGTTTTAACATTGAGTTTTATCCTGATTAATTGCGAAAACGCAATTATCAACCGCTTTTGCAAATAATCATCAAGGCAGCAATGAATAAGCTAATCCAAAAAAATAATCCGCCATTGCAAAGGAAATATCGATTACGAAAATACCTAAAATATTTTTTTGAAAAATAATAAAATTAAAATTACTCCTTTTTTCTAAACAAAGTTTTTAAAGCAGATTTTCTAATCTGCTGGGTTACTAAGGCCAACTTTGAAATAAACAACAACAGTCTAATTTTTAGACTAAAAAGAAAAGGGGAACGTATTTATGGGTTCATTAAAAAACAATGGGAACTATTTTAAAAAGCTAAATCCAGTTGGGCTGCGAATTTTAGCAGTCAGAATTATGGAGAGTAGGGTTTTTGCAAATCAAATTATAGTGAGTAGCCTATCAGCTATTAAATCATCAGCAATAAAATCATCAACCAGAAAGCCCCTAATAAAAATATATCTAGACAGAACAACTTTGCATAAATCGACTCTACTTGATAATAGCCTACCTAAAATGTTCCTATCTAAAAACAACCTGATTAAAAAATCATTAACAAACATAAAATCAGAAAATATATGTTTTTATAACACAAACGCATCAAAAAAAAGATTAAGTAACAGTCATGAAGGTAGTCATGTTGGTAGTCATTTTGATAATCGTTTAGATAGTCATTTAGTTAGTAATAATTTTTCAAAAATTAATTTATCAAACAAATTATCAGCTCGCAAAATTTTTGTAAGTAGTGTTATTGCAACCTCTTTGGTAGCTTGTGGGGATTTTAAAAATGAGAAGGAAGCGATCACAACCCTTATCCCTCAAGAAAAATCAATAAGATCTCAGACCGTGGGTGATGCAAAATTTATTTTACAAGAAACCGAAATCCCTCATCAATATCAACTCGCCATTTCATGGCCAGAAGAGATTAAAAAAGTTGTTATTGAAAACAATGGGAAAAAGATTTTTGATACAGATTCGACAAGACAATATCTTTTAAGTTTAAAAGATAATACTCAATTTATGATTCGAGCCTTTTCGTATGATGGTATGCAGCCCGTATTGATTGGCGAAACTGAAGGTTCTACGCCTAAAGATTATTCAATCTCAGGGAATTTTGAAATTAAAGAAGATACCGAAATCCAAGCCTACCGAGTGTTTTTAGTTAATGAACCAAACATTCAAACAAACGGTAAACTTTTTAAAATTAAGGCCACAAAGATATTTTCTGATAACGCTAAAATCATAAGCTTTCCTCAAGGTACAAAAGCCCCTTTCCAAACAAACGGAGCCAGTGGTGGGAGCGTTCATTTTATCTCAAAACAAGCCGCAGGGCATGTTCGCATTCATTTACGTGGCCAACATGGCGGAGATGGTATTAACGGACTTCCTTGGGTAACACGAGCTGCCGATGGGGGTGCTGGTGGAAGTGGTAACCATGATTGCTTAAGACCAGGTTTTATTGGAGGCCCAATAAAATGCTGGTGTACTCGTAACCCAGACAAAGGCGGAGATGGGGCCGCGGGAGCTAAAGGAAGAAATGGCACCATGGCGGGGCGGGGCGGTAACTCAGGTTTGATATTAATTGAAATTACTGACCCCTCTGAATTTGCAGCTGAGCCCATACAAGAAATTGGTTTAGCTGGCACCGCAGGACGGGGAGGTCCCGGCCAAGAAGGCGGTAACGGTGGCCCTGCGGGTGATCCGACTTCGGGTGAGTGCCCAAACGCAAGTAACGGCAATAAAGGTGCTACGGGTCCTAATGGTGATGTTGCCCCCCCAGCCCTTGATGGTTCAACAGAAACTCTTTGTATTTCAATTGGACAAGGAGAAGCAAAATGTCAGATAAAATAAAAAATATAACTTTTTTAAGTAAACAAACTTTATTTGTTCTCAGTGTTACTTCGATTTTATGTTCTTGTGCTACCTCTCAAAAAGGTAAAATCGTTGAATGGACATTCCTAGGCGCAGCCATTGGCGGCGCTTACGGAACAACTCGCTTGCAGGAAGCAGATAAAAATGCCCTTATGTATGGCGCCTTAGGGGCAGCCCTTGGGGCAATGGCAGGACTTTATTATTTTGATCCCGATAAGTTTTCAGAAAAATTAGCAAATGAAAATCAAAATCTTAAAAAAGAACTTGATCTGATTCAATCTCCTAAAGTTTTGTTTGAAACCCCGGCCACCTTTAACACAAAAATTCCTGAAAAATATAAAAAGTTAATTAATCCTGGGGAATGGAAAATATCAGAAATTAATCAATGGGTAGAGGAGTCTGAAAACCGTCTGATCCACCAAGATAAGATAATGGAGTTAGTCCCTCCTACCTTAAATCCAAACCTACAGGGACCAGCAGCCAATCGCGACAGGGCCTCTCATTAGCGTTTAACAAAATTATTAAACTTTTGAAAAATTAAACTATTTAAAAAAAAAGGAAATTAAAATGAAAAAATATACAATAATTTATCTTGCCACATTCTTTATCATTTTTTTAATCACTCAGGTCGCACCCGCAAGAGATTTGGTTGATGCCGCAGCCAGTGCGCAAACAATTTTTAATCGCATAGGTATTGCGGCCATTAGTATTGGTATCACTTTAGGAGGAACCCTTTACGCGCTAGGTGCGGCCATGGTTGGGCGAATGTTACTATTTAGCGGAATAATTGGGGCAATTGCCATTTTAGCTGCTCCCGCCCTGATTAACCTTTTGGGCCGAGTATTTGGGGCCAGCGTATGACGGCACAAGCAGATAAGCGCATAACTAAATACCCCTCTCGCGTATTAAACGAAAAGCCAGGCTTTTTAGGCTTATCCGTTTTTGATTTTGCTGTTCTTGGGTATTTTTTAATTCTTACGCATACACTTTTAACTCATTTTACATTAGAGCTTTTAGCCTTTCCGCTTTCGGGCCTAGTCACTGTGTTTTTAATTAATGTGCGTTTAAAAAATCGGCCCAAAGTCATTCGTGATTATTTTTTCTTTATAACAAATCGGCATATATATCCAAAATTGAGGTTACTATGATACCGGTCTTAGAAGATATAATTGAAACAGGACCTCTTTCGGTATTTCAAACAACAGATAATAAGTTTGGCGTAGGCTTTAAGCTTATGCCCTGCGATCTTGAAGTTGATGATTCGAAAGACTACCAACACAAGCTTTTATCTTTTGTGCGCTGGCTGCCAACCCAGGCCATTTCACGAATTAAGCTAAAAGTCGAAGATAATAAAAACGATTGTCACATCGCTTGCAGGGCAAAACATGCCAATGAAGTTGGTTACTCCAAAAAATCTGTCATCTTGTTTGTAGAGCTTCAGGGAGAGCCTATTATTGTTTCAAAATTAAAAAAGTTTTTTAATCAATCTGTTGAAACCGAAAAATCTGTTCAGGCCCTAAAAGATATTTATAGTTTAGCCATTCAATCAGGCTTAAATATTGATCCCCTTGATAAACAGGATATAAAAAATCAATTTGTTGACCCCCAAGCGAATTGGAAAAAAGATGCCACTTCGGTTACCGATGGCCTAAGACATATTGGAATTGTTAGATTAAATAAACCTGGACAAGATGAAATATCTGAAACGTCAATTGCCGAAGCTTTAAAAGAGTTACCACGTCCTTTTGAGATTTCTGTTTCTTGGCAACGCAAATCCCAAGGAAAAATCAGGCTCGACCTTGAAAAACGCTTAAAACAAACGGCCACATCGAGCAACCCCACGGAACAAACCCTTTATGAGTCTACAACTTTGGCCCTTAAAGAATCACTTAACTCAGGCGCGCAATTTATTGATTACGAATTTTTAATAATTATTGAACGAAAAACAGAAGCCCTACTTAAAACAGATTTAAAGCTGGCTCAAAATAAACTATCAACATTTGCTGATTTTCATGTTGAAACTTTCGGTGCCGCACCAAGCTGGCTTTCGAGTTTATGCGGTAACCCGAGCCATGTTACTTTAAGAGAAATTGACGAAACTTTTTGTTTGCAGCTACCTATTTGGCATTTTGGCGAAAAATCGCTTGCTGAGGACACTTTAAAATCTCTCCCCCTTCTTCGACTGGATCATTCACTATACTCATTTGATCTATTTAGCCCCGAGTTTAGCGTTTATAATTCAGTTATCGTAGGGAGCAGCGGACGAGGGAAGAGTGTTTTAACTGGGCTTTTATCTAGGGCTCTTTTAAACGACCCTCTGGTGCATGTGATTAAACTTGATGTGGGCGGCTCACATCGCAAAGAGTGTGAGCTATTTGGGGGCACAGAGCATCTTTTAGAGCTTAATAAACCATCTGGAATTAACCCTTTTGAAATTGTTTATCTAGATGCCTCGGATGCCGAAAAAATTGGGATTCTATCTCGGTTTCTGGGCGTACTTATTCAGGAACAGGGGGAACTCAGTTTTACAAAAGATCTTCGAGCTCAGATCGAAGAAAATATTCAGTCCTATCTTCAGAGTTTTGAAAAGCCCTCTTTGCAAGAATTTTTTGATCAACAAATAAATTTTCCGCGTAGAAATTTACTTAAACGGTGGGTCAAAGGAGGGCTTTACGAAGCCGCTTTTGCGGAGAGAGCTTTATCGACTAATTCAAATCACCAAGAAAATAGACTTAGATATTATAATTTTTCACAAGTCTTTCAGGCCAGCGACCCCGAATTTGCCCAAGCTGGGCTTGCCGCTGTTTTGGCTCAATTTAATATGGAAACACTTAAAGCTCAGGGTAAAAGAATTGTTTTAATTTGCGATGAAACCCCATTTTTTATTAAACAGTGTTTTGATTTTTTTAAATTTTCTACAGCCAACGTCAGAAAGTTTGGTCATGCCGTTGTTTTAATAACTCAGCTCTCATCGGATTTAGTGGTCAATGGTGATACCGGAATTATTGAAAACTCACCTCAAAGATTTTTATTTTCGGTTGACGGGGATGAGGGCGAATACCAAGCCCGATTTAGTCTTAATAAACACCAAATGGGGATTATCAGAAAACTAAGAGCCATTCCTCGAGATTTATCAGAAGTGTATTTTCAAACGGCGGTAACAGGACGAAAACTTCAAATTAAAATCACTCAACAAGAGTACTGGGAGCTTACATCCAATCGTCAAGATCAAGAAAAACTTAATAAGCTAAAAATATCGGTTCCAGAACTAACACTTAAGGAGGCTATCCAATGCTTAAGCAGGGTTTAACATATCCTTTTATCTTTTTGATTATGTTACTTAAATCTTCGAAGGTGTTTGCATTTGACCCCATAACCTTAGCTATGACGGCACAGTCAGCGCAATCTATGATGAGCCAAGTAGATGAGGCCGCCGATATTGGGTTTGCCCTCACTGAGATCATGAGCGATGTAGGGATTGAAACAGAGGCCGAAGAACAAAGCCTACAAATGGCTGTGGATCGGGTTTACAAAATAAATTCTGAAGCTAAAGAATTAAAATGGAGTTCTGACGATTTAAATCGCTCACTCAGCGAAGATTTAGCTAAAGGAAAAAGCCTAGCTCGAAGAATTAAATCCCTCAGAAACTCAATTCAAGCCTCAAAGCAAATTGCAACAATCATGGGCTATCGTCCTAAATCAGCTGAAAAGGCCTTTCGAATTCAGCAAATTAAATTAGATTCGATGATGCTCGAAGAACTTCAATCTATAAGACGCGCCCAGTACCTAGCCTATTTAGAAAATAAAGAGGCCAAACTTCAAAGAGAAGTTTTTATTCAAGAGATCTTAGAAAAAGCAAAACCTCAAAGAGCGCTTTATTCTGATTTGCCAAAGTTTGGTAACACTCAAAAAAGGAACAGGCTATGAGCAGCTTTATCCCCATGAATGAAGCGGTATTAGCGGGGGGCCTGAGTTTGTTTACAAAAGTTGCCACAATTATTACAGGATTTGTATCGGTTATATTTATGATGAGGCTGTCATATTTAGTCGTAAAAATTGCACCGGTTTCGGAGTATGGCGATTTATTTAAAGACTCGGCCACATTTTTTGCATTGGTAACCCTATATCCTGTACTCATTAAACTTATTATTTTTTCAATTAGTGATATTGCTTTAAAGATTTCTTTTATCCCCGCCGAAGAAAATCAAAAAGTGTTTCAAAATTTTATTAACCGATTATTGCCTGACTACCCCTTATTTATTGTTTTTGGGAGTCTCGGGGATGTCATCATTTTAGGCTTAGCCAACTCGATCTATAGTGCTTTTATTTCGTTACTCTTGGCATCCGGTCCTGTTTTTCTTTTTCTAGCGACACTACTCAATATGCAATCAGGACTTAAAACTTATTTTGGTCTTTTAATCAGTTTAAGTTTATGGCCCATTATGTGGAATATTATGGGTCATCTTTCTCTTCATGTGGGAGGTCAATTTAATGATAACCCCGTATCAGCCTTTTGTTTTTATGTGGTTATTTTAGTGCTTCAATTTTTGTCCCCACTTTTTACATTCGGTTTATTTAAGTCTATGTCTTTAAGCACAGGAGTAACAAAAGTCATTTCCTGGGGAAGGATGATTGGATGATTTTTAAAAGCAAACTCTACCGAGAACAAATTAAACACGGGTTACTTATTGTAAGCCTTTTTTTGTGGGCCTTAACAAGCACTGTTTTTGCCCTTAAAAGTGAGTCTAAAATACTATTAATTGGAATTGATGAAAATGGGTCAAAAATTATTACCGATACTAACGATAGGATTTTACAAAATGAACTTAAAAACTTTTTAAAATCATTTTTACTAACCTTTTACAACTATGATGAAAAATCCTATAGCACTCAAATCGAATCTGCTAGTAACCTGATGAGTCTTGACCTTTGGGAGCATGAAAAATCAAAACTCTTAGAACAAAAAGAAAAGCTTATAAAATTTCCGCTCGCCCAAACGCCTGATATTGAGTCGATTGATCTAATTGACCAAGGAAAGATCGAAGCCATTTTAAATCTTACAATAAAAACAAGGCTTAACGAGCAAAAGGTAAAGCTTAAAGTTCATTTGAGTTTTAAAAAAACAATTCGAACAGAGCTTAATCCCTGGGGCTTTGAAATCACGGAGGTAACTGATGTGGTTCTTTAGTTTATTGTTACCTTTAGCTTTTGCCGATGTGCCGCGATTGAGTATATCGCAATCAGATCTCTCTCAAGTTAGTAAAATTTATTTGGCTCCTGGGCTTGTTAGCTTGGTCGAGTTTCCGCAAAATATTATTGAAGTTCGGGTGGGAAGCCCTCATTTAGTTAAAGCCCTTATTTCGCAAGTATCTCCGAAAGAGCTGACTTTGTATCTAAATGGCCAAGCTCATTTTGCCTCAAATCTTATTGTTAGATCAGAAAAGCGTATTTTTGTGTTTGATGTGATTCCATCCAAAACGAATCACCAAGATTATATTAAAATTCGAGGAGGGGCCTTTGGATCCCCTCATTTGACTCAAGGATTACAGCATGGACTAAGACTTGAAATTTCGCCAATCAAAATAAAACAAAATCTAGCCCCCATTGTTACTCAATCTAAAACCCTAAAGGTTGGACCATGAAACGTTATATTTTGTATTTATTTATATTTCCTTTAATAACTCAGGCTCAAATAAGATCTAATCTTTTTCAAAAACCAGAAGTTATAGCTGAAATTAAAACTCAGTCAAAAAAAACAGATCCTAAGCGTAACATAAAAAAAATAAAAGATAACCCAACCGATAATGGAAATTTGCCATTATATTATATGGGTCGCCCTGTTTTACCAACTGATCAGTCGCCGATTGTGCTGCCGATTAGTAAACAGTCAATATTAAATAATAATCTTTTACTGGGCGAAGTGGTTACGGCTGAAATTAAAGAATCATTAATTGCATTTGCTGAGGCTAAAAGCCCGATTCGAGCTATTATCGAATCAGGGAAATTAAAAAATTCGGTTTTAGTTGGCGAAGCTACTTTAGAAAAAAACTCTAAACGCATTTTGATTTTATTTAATAAACTTCGATCTGATAATTCTTCTCAAACTTTTCAGCTAGTTGGTAACGTTTTAGATGAAAAGGGGATTCTAGGTATTAAAGGAACACTTATCTCAGGCGAAGAAAAATATTTCGCTGCTGAATTTTTAGCTGGCGCTGCGGCTGGATATGCCGATGCTACCGTAGAAAGAGAACAAAACGCTTTTGGTGGGTATACCGAAAAGCCTGGGGCCGATACCTTTTCTAAAAAAGCTCTTAGCCAAGCTCTATCTAAAACGGCAACCCGATTTGCTGAAAAGCTAAACTCAGTCCCTGAGTATTCTGTTCTTCAGGGGCCTTTTAAAATTTTAGTATTAATAACGGAACAACCAAAACTAATCGAATAGGAGGATTTACAATGGGCGAAAATAAAATAACTGAAAAATCAGTTCATGACATAACTACGGATAAAGGAGTTAAAGACAAATCTAATGATACACCAACTAACAACCCGAGTGATAAATCAGTTAAAGATAAACCAACAGAAAAGTCAGAAAAGGCAATTACTAAAAAACGGAACGTACTAAAAAAAATTGATCCTGATGCCGCCAAAGTGCTTCAGAACATTAAGGACCGAATAAATAAAAAATCTTATGGGCGAAAGGTTAAAGATAGCGAAATCATATCAAAGGGCCTTTTGCTGATCGAGCCCCATCATTTGCAAGAACTACAAGAATCTACACTAACCGAAAAAGATCGTTTGCATATGGCCCATGAAAACTTTGTTAAGCAAAATGGCAAGATCACTTTAGATCAATTTATTGGCAAATTGTTAAAGGGTGAAATCAGAAATTAGAACCGAATGCGTAAATAACTAATAAAGTTCAAAATTAGATTGAACACAGGGAGGATTTTATGGATATGATGGACTTAGCTTTAGCTCTACCTTTGGAAATTCAAAAACAAGAAGGCGATTTAAGGTTACGATCTTTGACAATTAAGAGATGGCTCAGAACAAACGAAGTCGCATTGTATTTGGGGATTACTCAGGGGGCCGTTCGTGTGATGGTCCACCGAGGTCAATTAACCCCAAATAAATATTGTGGACGCAATTATTTTTGTCGAAACAAAATTGACGAGCTTATTGGAACTTCAAACTCAAAAAAAACGAGGAGGTTTCAATGGCGATAAAAGAAATAATTGTAGAAGGCAAAACAACTTATGTGGTGACTGTAAATTTAAGAAGTAAAGAGTATCCTGATCTTCGTGTTCAAAAAATGAAGTCTCAGATACACACTCTTAAAGAAGCTCAAAGTATTGAGAGAACTCTATTAAGAGAGTGTTCCGCATTATTAACACGAAAAGAAGGTTCAGAGGTAACATGGGGAGAGCTTTTAGAAGAATGGGAGTTAGCCCATCGAAAACCGCGTATTGGTTTAAAAGAAATTCAGGCCAATACCGTTACCGAGACCTCTGCCTTTTTAAGACGCTGGACTGGCGAATGGTTAAAAAAAGGTTGTCATGAAATTCGATCGGGAGATGTCCGTCAGATTTTAAATCTTATGGAAGATCAAGAATATTCTCGAAGCCGGCTTAAGTCTTTTAAATCCTCAGTCAATGTTCTATTTCGATGGGGAATTGATGAAGGTCTTATTCGAGCTGTGAATACTTCTCCAGCTAACGGAGTGGAAATTCGAAAGGTCAAGGATGAAAAGCCACCATTGATTTTAACTTTAGCTGAAATTCATAAGTTACTTGAAACAGCAAAGGCTATGGATCATGAATGGTATTACATCTGGTCTATGGCGTTAAATACGGGAATGAGGTCAGGTGAGTTATTTGCGTTGGAATGGACCGACATTGATTGGGATAACAAACTAATCACCGTGTCTAAATCTTACAACGGAAGACTTAAGATTATTAAAAGTACAAAGGCAGGCTACTGGAGAAAGGTTCCATTTAACGCAGATACGGAAGGCCTATTAAAAGAGCTAAGAGCAATGGCAAGCGGGCCAAACGTTTTACCCAGAATTAATAAATGGCGCCGAGGCGAAGCAGCAAAAGTACTCAGAGAATTTTGTGAAGGAATCGGAATTAGTTCCGTAAGTTTTCACGCTCTTAGAGCTTGTTTTGCAACTCATCTGCTTAATGCAGGAGTTACTAGCCCGGTAGTAAAAAAAATCTGCGGATGGACCGATGAAAAAGTGATGACCCGATACATACGCCTTGCAGGCATTGATGTATCAGGAGCTACAGATCAATTAAACTTTATAAGGCAAAGCGCACAGGGTGCAAATCTTGTAAATCTTAATTCTTATAGACCAACAAAAGGCACATTTAATAAAAATGAATAATTTTTTCAAGAGTCATCGTCTAAATTGGCTAATTCAGGCTGGAAGTAGGTATAACCTACTGAAATTAAACAAAATGGGTCTAGCACCCCAAATTTATTCCTCGTTTTATTCCAGATTACAGCTAAACTCTCGAAATTACTTACAAGCAAAATCAATAAGTTACGTCATTTCAAAGTATCCTCTCATA
The DNA here is from genome assembly GCA_020720425.1 of Bdellovibrio sp. Classification (GTDB taxonomy): domain Bacteria; phylum Bdellovibrionota; class Bdellovibrionia; order Bdellovibrionales; family Bdellovibrionaceae; genus DYOP01. The sequence goes on from DYOP01000066.1 coordinate 11,092, forward strand.
AACCTGTGATTTGAGATTATTGTGATCAGGCAGTGGCGGATGAGCGTACGAGATCACTAAGATTTGGGATTTTAGGATGAGCTGAGAGCCGATCGCCAAGATAAGTCCAAAATTTAATATCCTGCTTGCGGCAGATTTAACTTCATTTGTAAAACGATCAAAAACTTTTAATCTATTTAGTTTTACTTCTTCAATTGCACTCTTAATCTCAGCAATATTTATCTCTAATTTTATCATTTCCATATGCAGTTTCATTTCTCATGTACTCCTTGCTTGTTACAATTGGTTTGTTGTAACGCAACTGCTTGGACACAAGAAATCTTACACTACCCGACCGAACGCTTTGGCTTTTTTAATGTCGAATCCGGCGGCGGCAGCAAGCGTGAGGTCGAGGAATCTGTCATCCTCCCGAATCTTGTGAAAAGCCTAAGAGTTGGAAAATGTGTCTGCAATTAAGAAGTACCCGGAATCGAGGGCTTATTTGGTGGATGTTAGTCCAGCTTAGGATCAAGTCGTTTCAAATTGAAACATATTGCACTTTAAAACAAATATAGAGACATCTAATAATAACACTTTGATTAATTTAACAAATATGTTATGTTAACCGATAGGTATAGTAGGAGAATAAATAATGCCGATACCCAACTCTTTTAACAGCGATGGCCTTTTGGCACCCGGAACTTATGATGCTTCCATATCTGATATTAGAGTGAGCATTTTAGTTCAAGGCGATGGATCGTCATTAACTTGGGACAAGGCATGGCGCGATAGTTTATTGGATAGAGCTTCGATACTTATTAACCAGCTTTGGAGCGTTGGAGTAAATGATATTTATCTGGATGGTTCTTTTGTCGAAGATAAAGACCATCCAAACGATATTGATGGATATTTTGATCCACATTTATCAATGTACAACCCTATAGATGCTGTGAAATTTGCCAAGCTAGTCTCCAATCTAAACAATTTGGATCAGCATAAGGTTTGGAACTGGGACCCAAGTTCAAGAAGAGCAGTTCCGGGCTTTCATAAACTACAACTGCCAATGTGGATTTTCTATAACGTCGAACTTTATCCGCATTTGGATCAAGGGTCTGGAATAACAGATTCGTTTGGAAATAATTTAAAATTTCCATCAGCGTTTAGACAGTCGCGAAATGGATTTAAGCAAAAAGGTATTGTGAGAGTCATTAAATAGGAGCTTTTATGATCAAAACAGAAAAAGAATACTTAGAGTCCAAAAATAGATTAGAGCAAGAGTATAAAACTCTCGAAGATCATGAGAATAAAATGAAGGACGCAGGATTGAACAAAGAGCAAATCAAACTTGCAATTGATCCTCTTGTTTCATTCACACTTCTGCTACGTGAAGAAGTTGAAGAGTACGAGAAACTCAAAAGAGGTCAATTTGATAGTTTTGTGAATCTAAGTGGATTGGGAAGAACTCTTATTGCTTTGAGGATTTATAAAGGAATGACTCAAAAAGATTTAGCAGAAAAGCTAGGAGTACTGGAGCCTCAAGTTTCTCGTGATGAAAGAAATGAATATCATGGCGCTTCCATTGAAAAGATTCAAAAAGTACTGAATGCCCTCAATGTTACTATAAAATCTGAAATCAGTCCTGATTTTAGGAGCGTGGTGTAGGTGTGCCTGCTCCACGCATTCTTTACCAAAATTAGGGAGTGTTTACAATTTTGTGTAACTAGTTTTTAATAGTTGAACTAAACCTAAGT
>DYOP01000067.1:0-6565 GCA_020720425.1 Bdellovibrio sp.
ACGCAAAAGACGAAAATAAAATAATAAATGACAACACTAAGAACTAATAAAAGAACTAATAAAAGAATAAAAGAAAGAAACTAAATATAAAACAATCAAAGCTGCTATAAAACACCAAGGATACAAAAAAACGTAATGAAAAGAAATTATCAAGAGTTAACAACACATATTTCTCAAAAAACAGGGGTTATTGTTTATCTGACTGCCCCCTATTGCAATGTTTGCAAATCACTCAAACCAAAACTTAAAGAGTTGGTTAACTCTCAATTTACTGCGATTGAGTTTATCGAGATCGACATCGAGGCTCAGCCCGAAATTTCAGGGCAAATGCAAGTTTTTGCCATCCCCACAGGGATTGTTTATTTAGACGGAAAAGAGTTTTATCGATTTGGCCGCAACGTTTCGATTCAAGAGCTTACAGAGCTTATTAAAAGACCCTACGATTTACTGACCAATTAAAAGCTATTATAAACCGAGCACACACCCATGGAATGAAATAGTACCACGTGATTGATCTCAAGTTAAAATCAGTGTAAATTAACAATTCTGGGTTCTCAGATAAAGCTTGTTCAATCCTAGATAGAAATTCATCGAGACTCACTCTTTGCAGATTGGGAATTATCTGTCGAAGGTAAAACCATATTTCCAATTGAACCCTTAAAATAGGAGCCTTCTATGGAAAAAATTTTAAAAGTTATACCTCAAGATGATTTCACACTTATTATAGATTTTGATACAGGCGAGCGTAAACAATTTGATGTTAAACCGTATTTATCAAAAGGAGTGTTTCAACAACTTCAAGATATTGCAAAATTTAAACAGGCTTATGTTGCTTATGGCACAGTTGTCTGGCCTGGAGAGCTTGATATTGCCCCAGAAACTCTCTACGATCTTTCTGTTTAATAAATTTTTAGACTTCTTTCATATTGATTTGTCCTTAAAATGGGGAAATTGGCTTCAGATCAAGGAATAAGGGAAAAAAGGAAACGTAAGAATAGTAGAACTATTTTGAGTGCCCTTTTTTCCCTTATGACACAGAGCTGGAGGCAATTACGCCGCTTTAAGCATAAATCAATATGAAAGAAGTCTATAAACTCCTATAAAATGCTCAGACTAAATTTAAATAGCTAGACAATGGTAAATCTAGATCAGGGTGACTCATCTTATTTTACGCAAGATAGAATAATCAATATTTTTTGACATGCTTTAAAATAGGAATACTTTAATTGGGTCAGCAAACTCAGTAACGTTATTTTAAATACACAATCGTATTTAAATATATTTCTGAGTAAACTACATAAATCATTAAATTAGTATGGTTTATTTAATAAAAGGAGATATTACTATGCTTTTTAAATTATTAACCTCGATTTTTTTAATTCTTTTAACTAGTTCTCTTGCCATCGCTGAATCAAAATCTGCTGCTAAAAGCACGTCTTCTGTTGAGGCAGGCTCGCCGGCTCAAATGCCGCCTGTTACCCTTTCAAACACATGGGTTAGACTATTACCGACACCAACTACAGGGGCATTTGCTGAGTTTAAAAACACGTCTAACCAACCCCTCTATATTATCGGGGCTCAGTCAGAAATCGCAAAAAAAGTTGAAATTCATAACCATATTCATGAAGGTGGGGTTATGAAAATGCGCGAGGTAAAAGAAATCGAAATCCCCGCCAACGGTCTTTTGCAAATGAAACCAGGCAGTTACCACATAATGTTAATCAACACTGTAAGACAACTTAAAGAAGGCGAAAAAGTTTCTATTAAAGTATTACTTAAAGATGGTAGCTCATTAACATCTGATTTTGAGGTCAAAAAGCAATAGCAAAGCAATAGCTCGGCAAGATGATGTACCAGAAATGACATATCACTGAAGAGATGACTGAGGAGATAACTGAGGAGATAGTAAATGGATTGCTCGTCAACTTCGCCCTGGGGCTGGGTTTTATTTTCAGGCGGAATTTTAATTTTTTTATCAGCTTATTTCATCTGGGCCTGGGGTTTGCCAAAATATAAAAAAATATTAGCTATTATCGCTGCTGTTATTACCCTTTCTGCATTAGGTTACCAATGGGTAAAAACCACCTCCGCCCTTGATCCTGTCATTACCTTTATATGGCCCGAACCTCAGATCAATTATCCTCATCAATTAAGCCCGTCCGATTTGTTACTTATAAACCAAGCCTTAGCTCCGACGCCTTTATGGAGCAAAGCCTTTATTTATTTTGGTTATACTTTTTGCCCTGATGTGTGCCCCACAACACTGACAGAGCTAAGTAAATTAAGAACCAACACAAAGCACTCTTTTATAAAAGAAATCCCATTTATCTTTGTTACCGTAGACCCAGAAAGAGATAAGCCTGAACGACTTAAAGAGTATTTATCTTTTTTTGGAAGTAACATTTACTTTTTAGCACTCTCAGCTACTGAGGTAAAAGAGCTATCTTCGCATTTTGGAGCTAAATACAAAATCCAAAAAACCGATGATTTAGGTAACAATCTTATTGATCACTCCGCCGATGTTTATTTGGTCAATAATTTGGGGCAGGTGCTTACTCAATTTGAGCACCCTATTAATCAAAACAGTGTTGAAAGTTTTTTATTAAATCACCTTAATTAACTTAACCTACCTACTACCTACCTACTACCTACCTACCTACCTACCTAACTAACTAACTAACTAACTAACTAATTAACTAACCTAACCTAACTTAATTAAATTAACCTCAGCCTTAATGATGAGGGGACTTTAATCGCAAAATCTTTTTCAAACTGATCTTTATCAATTTGAGTGCCCGTAACACTACTTTCAACATCTATTAATGTGTATCCAATTTCACTTTCTGTTGCTAAAGTTTGCCCCACAATATTAAGCCCCATTGACGAGATAAAGGTGTTTATATTGCCAAGTGATCCGGGCTGATTTTTATGAATATTACTAATACGAACATAAGGTGCACTCACTGACTCATCAGGGTTTAGCTGCCTAGATAGCATGGTCTGAGGAAAATTAACAGAGCCAAGGGTTGTTCCGTTTTTTAAAAACTCAATAAATGAATGAGCCACTTCAACCCCAATTGCATATTGGGCTTCTTCGGTGCTACCACCAATATGGGGAGTTAAAATAACATTTTTTAGACCTTGAAGAGGAGATTCAAATTTGTCTTTGTTTGAAGCTGGTTCTTTTGGAAACACATCAATCGCGGCTCCTGATAGGTAACCCGATTTAATTAAGCCTGCAAGCCCCTCAATATCGACCACATCGCCCCTTGATAAATTTAATAAAAACCCACCCTTTTTGATTTTTTTTAAAAGTTCATGGGTCATCATGTTTTTTGTTTGAGCCGTTCCGGGAACATGCAAGGTAACAAAATCTGACTCAGCCAAAAGCTCGTAAATTGAGTTAGCCGAACGAGCGTTACCCAATGGTAATTTTTTGATAATATCATAAAAAACAACTTTCATTCCAAAGGCTTCGGCTAAAATACTGACCTGAGTGCCAATATGACCATAGCCAATAATTCCAATGGTTTTACCTCTGACCTCTCGGCTACCATCAGCGGTTTTTAGCCATCCCCCTTGATGAGCCAAAACGGAACGATCAAAAATACCTCGCGATAGCATTACAATTTCGGCCAAAACTAATTCGGCAACACTTCGCGTGTTCGAATGAGGGGCATTAAATACAGGGATACCCAGTTTTTTAGCATCTTTAAGATCAACCTGATTTGTTCCAATACAAAAACACCCAACCGTTAAAAGGTGCGAATTTTTTTGTAGTAACCCTGATCTGATTTCGGTTTTTGAACGAATCCCCAAAGCCTGATAGTTTGGCAAAAGCTGATTAAGCTCATCGCTACTTGGGGAGTGAGTTAACCTATCGGTTTCAAAACCCTCAGAGCGTAAAATATCTTGGGCCACTTGATGTATATTTTCAACGAGGAGTATTTTGTATGGATGTTTCATACCCTTAATGGTAAGAGCTAAAGGGGTACTCTGGTCAATATCTAGCTTTATACGTCTAGATGAACGCTCTTTAAAATAATGCTCTTCAATCTCAAGTACATTGTACCTACTCGCCTTCTTGTAAAAACTTTTTTTGTAAAGATAAAGCTAAAGCCATCAACCGATATGATGATTTAATTTGAGATTCATCAATCATAAGTCCCACAGCTGTATAGTGGTCTGCACTTTCGGAAAGATGCCTAACCTTTGCCTCAACAGCTATGGTTTTATGTGGTCCTGCCTGGATTTGTAAAAAAAACTTAAAACCAATTTCCAGATCTAATAACAACTCTCTTTTTTGAATAAAAAGTTTTAAACCATTAGCTGAAATATCAACGATAAGGGCCTGAATGTGAATATTTTTATTCTGAATTTTTGTAAGATGAGCAACCAATCCATAGGAACTCGGAATTTTAACTCTTAAATGCCCTCTTCGATCGAGCAAAAAAAGATCAGCCCGGTAACTTAATTTAAGCAATAAATCTTCTTGAATAAATGCCAAATCATGGCCTTTCGCTATTCCTGAAAAAAAATACCTCTCTTGATTGTTATTTAAAAAACCTAATATTTCGATATCTTTATCGAGCACTCGTTGCTTTAAAGTGCTCTGTTCTTGTTTAGTAAAAGCCGCCTCTGCTATTTTAAAAATTAAATAATCATCTTCTAATTTATATAATTGAGCCATCTTAGTATCATCAAAAAACTTAATAAAACACGTGGCTTGGTTTTCATAGGAGCTTTTCCAAACTTCTTTTCGTGTTAATACAGATCTAATTTTTTTAAAGTCTTTATCTGACAAAGCTTCGCCTTTCGCTATTTGATAACAAAATTAACTAATTTGTTTAAAACAAAAATCTTTTTAATAATCGTTTTATTTGTAAGTAACTCTGACATTTCAGATTCGGCAAGACTAAAGGCCTGATCTTGCGAGGTATCAATATCTACAACTTTCTTTTTTCTAACCTTACCATTGATCTGCATAACAAGTTCAAAATCGTTTTTAATTAGATATTTCATATCCAGCTCGGGCCAACTAGCATTATCAATCCAGCCCTTTTGATCAAGCTTACTCCATAATTCGGCACTCAAATGGGGTGTAAAAGGCTGCATCATTTTAATTAAAAAAATGATCTGTTCTTTTGAAAGCTCTTTTCCTGTTGCTTTAATATCGTTTAAGCATTCCATAAAGGCCGCCACAGCCGTGTTAAAGTTAAATAAAATAAAGGCATCATTAACCCTTTTAAGAGCCTTATGAAGAGCTCTCCAATTTTGTTCGATGGCATTGGCATTAGCAGCGCCATCGCCATCGCCATCGGCATTGGCAACGGCATTGGCATTGGCATTGGCATTGGCAACGGCAGCTAACCCTTCAGCGCCACCTCCCGTAGCAACAGATATATCATTATCTGGTAACATTTTTATTTCGCCATTAGGTGTTACTAAAAAATTCCAAAGCCGTTTTAAAAAACTATCTGCTCCTGATAATCCAACATCATCCCATGGCTTATCATCATCTAAAGGACCCATAAACATCTGATAAAGCCTTAAAACATCACAGCCTTTTTGATTTATAACATCATCCGGATTAACAACGTTTTTAAGAGATTTTGCCATTTTAGATATAAATCTTTCCACGGGTTCACCTGTTTTAATATGCTGGTAACCTGTTGCTACTGAGCTGCTCGCTCCTGATGAGCCAGCCGATCCTGAGCCTCCTACCCCTGCGGCTGTGGCTTTAGTCGCTATCACTTCATCGGTTGGGACCAGACGCCCTGTTAAATCTTTAAAAGCAAAAGCTGTTACCATCCCCTGATTAAATAACTTTTTAAAAGGCTCTGAGGTTGGAACAAGACCTAGATCAAACAAAACCTTATGCCAAAAACGAGCATAAAGTAAATGCATAACCGCATGTGAGGCCCCGCCCACATAAAGATCAACTTGCTTCCAATAGTTTACAGCTTCAAGTGACCAAGCTTTTTCGGGGTTTAAAGGGTCCATAAATCGCAAATAATACCAACAAGAACCGGCCCAACCAGGCATCGTATCTGTTACTCGTTTGGCTTTTTCGCCATTTTTTAGTGTTACTTCAACCCAATCTTGAACACGAGCAAGGGGGGAGCTACCATCAGGACTTGGCTCAAAATCAGTTAAATCGGGCAGTTCAACGGGCAAATCATTTTCTGATAAAACAACAACTTGTTCATTTTTATCAATAAGTAACGGAAACGGCTCACCCCAATATCTTTGTCTTGAAAAAATCCAATCCCTAATTTTATAAGTTACTTGCACTCGGCCCAGACCTAAAGACTCAAGTTTTTGAGCTATTTTAAGCCCGGCTTCTTGACTTTCTAAACCTGTAAACTCCATCGAATTAATTAAAAACCCTGGCTCAGTAAAGCAGATATTATTTTGAATTTCTAAATTAGCAGTAGCCGTGCTGCTGGCAGGTTTAGTGTTGCTCGTGTCATCGTTCACAGTAGCATTAAAAGTAGCATTAAAAGTGGTGTTAGAAGTGGCGTTAGAAGTGGCATTAACCTGAGCCTCAACTTGAGGCAGCAAA
>DYOP01000067.1:6665-12506 GCA_020720425.1 Bdellovibrio sp.
GTTAGAAGTGGCGTTAGAAGTGGCATTAACCTGAGCCTCAACTTGAGGCAGCAAATCAGATTTAATAATTACGGGCGAGTGGTCAATCCCCATCGTTTTTGCAAAAATAAAATCACGCTCATCGTGCGAGGGAACAGCCATAACAGCCCCAGTTCCATAGTCTGCCAAAACATATTCAGCAATATAAATAGGAACTTGTTTATCTGTTAAAGGATGGTTGGCATAAGCCCCTGTAAAGCACCCATCAATAGCTTCGACTTGAGCTTTTCGATCTCTTTCTGATTTTGCAGATGTTTTTTGTTTATACTCTAAGATTAATGGCAACTGCTCTTTGGTAACAATTATTTTAACTAAAGGATGCTCAGGAGCAAGAACGACCGCCGAAACACCAAACAAAGTGTCTGGCCTTGTCGAAAATACTTCGATAAATAAATCTTCTCGTTCTTGAGCGTTGGTAACCGCAGGTGCCAACTCATCGACAGCCGAATTTGATACTGCCCCCATTAAAAGATTAAACCTGATCATCGCCCCTTCTGATCGGCCTATCCAGTCTCTTTGCATCTTTTTGACAGACTCGGGCCAATCAAGCTCGTCCAAACCTTGAAGAAGTTTTTCAGCGTATTCTGTAATTTTAAAAACCCACTGATTTAAGGGGCGCCTTTCGCAGGGATAGTTACCACGCTCAGAACGCCCGTTAATAACTTCCTCGTTTGCTAAAACCGTTTTAAGCTCATCGCACCACCAAACCGGCATTTGTTTTTGATAAACTAACCCCTTTTTGTATAGTTGCAAAAAAACCCACTGTGTCCACTTATAGTAATCAGGATCACTCGTGTTAATTTCGCGATCCCAATCGTAACTTAAACCTAAATTTTTAAGCTGCTTTCTAAAATGATTCGTATTGATTTCAGTTGTTACTTTGGGATGCTGGCCCGTCTGAATAGCGTATTGTTCGGCAGGTAAACCAAAAGCGTCCCAACCCATTGGATGCAGCACTTGGTAACCTTCCATCCTTTTTTTTCGGGCCACAATATCAGTCCCTATATAACCAGAAGCATGACCCACATGAAGTCCCGACCCTGATGGATAAGGGAACATATCTAAAACATAAAAAGAGGGTTTGGTTTTGTCAAAATCTTGATCCTTAGGATTTGGTGTTTTATGCACCTTGTTCTGATCCCAAGCTTTTTGCCATTTTGCTTCATATTCGCGAAAAATTTGATTCATCGGTAACCTTTCTTTTTGTCAAAAACCACTTTCAACATGCTTTTTCACTTAGCTGTCTCTTAACTGTGTTATCTCTTAACTGTGTTATCTCTTGACTGTATGCCAATTGTCATTAGTGTCATATGGATATGTCAAAAATTATTTTACCCTCTATTATTCAAGGTGGCATGGGCATTGCCGTTTCTGACTGGAAGCTAGCCTCAGCCGTTGCCAAACATGGTCAAATCGGTGTTATCTCGGGCACAGGGCTAAATTCGGTACTTATCAGAAGGCTGGCTTTAGGCGATCCCGACATGATTGTAAGACAGGCGCTTTCTCATTTTCCGGAGCCTACCCTTATTCAAAATATTTTAAACGAATATTTTATTCCTGGCGGAAAAGCCCCTCATGAACCCTTTAAACGAACTCCTCATTATAATCTTAAAGGCCCTCTTTCATTATGGCAATTAACCGTTGCCGCCAATTTTGTTGAAGTTTGGCTTGCTAAGCAAGGTCACTCAGGTCTGATTGGCATAAATCTTCTCGAAAAAATTCAGTTACCCACACTTCCCTCTCTTTACGGGGCGCTTCTGGCCGGTGTTGATCTGGTTATTATGGGGGCTGGTATCCCTCGTGAAATACCTAAGGCACTTGATCTTTTAAGCCTTCATCAAACCGCAACCCTAAAAATTGATGTTGATAATTCTGATCCTGAAAATTTAGAGTTTGATCCTAAAGCGGTGTTTCCAAATCTTGTACAATCCACGCTCAAAAGACCTCTTTTTTTTCCGATTATTTCTTCTTCGGCATTGGCTCTTAATCTTAAGCGAAAGGCCACTGGCCCTATTCAAGGCTTTATTGTTGAAGGACCAAAAGCCGGAGGCCATAACGCCCCCCCCAGAGGCAAGTACCCCTTTAACGAAATCGGTGAGCCCATTTATGGCCCAAGGGATCTTGTGTTACCTGAAGACATGAAAGAGCTTGAGTTACCATTTTACTACGCAGGCTCTGTCGCCACCCCTGAACAATTAACCGAGCTTATTAATTTAGGCGCTCAAGGGATTCAAGTCGGAACATTGTTTGCCTTTGCCCAAGAGTCTGGCATCGAACAAAGCATTAAACATCAGGCCTTATATGACCTTGTTCATAAATCTCCACCCGACTCTTATGGATGGATATACACAGATGCCCTAAGCTCACCCACAGGGTTTCCGTTTAAAGCTTTAAAACGACCCGACTCTTTATCTGAAAAACAAAATTATCTTAAGCGCACTCGAATTTGTGATTTAGGTTACCTAAGACACCTTCATAAGTCCGTAGATGGTAAAATTTTATATCGCTGCCCTGCCGAACCTGTCGAAGATTTTCAAAAAAAAGAAGGCACCCTTGAGCAAACCGAAGGTAAAAAGTGTCTTTGCAATGCGCTTATGGCCGATGTTGGATTAGGACAAAATCAAAAATGGGGATCTGAGGGTTACTTACTAACCGCGGGAGATGATTTTAATCAAATCCAGCGAATCTTAAAAAATGGGCAATACAGTTATTATGCAAAAGATGTAATTGATTATCTCTTAGGAGCCCGCTCTTAAGAAGCACAGCGCCATATTGATGGCCATAATCATAGATGGCCTCTCTTCTACATTTAGCTGCCGGTGCGCACTTGTCGTCCATTAAGAACTTATACCGATCACAGGTGATTGATTCCTTTTATTCACATGAGGCACGGCCATCCATGGCCTCTGCAAGCGTTGGGCTGTCCTTGAGCTTGAGGCCTCATGAATAAAAGGAATCAATCACCTGTGATTTCTCTCCTAAGCCCAAAGTTTTTTCTGAATGGGCATTTTGAGGAGGGAAATTGGCAGTGGTTAAGTGAGTAGAGGTTTTGCAAATAGCCTAGAGGCGATCCCTATGTAAAGACAAGTAACTCTTTGTTAAAGCTTGTCATTGTTACTTTTTTTTGAAATCCTTATCTAGATAATTTTATAATAAGGGGTAACTATGACATTGCTACTTAAACAAATCTTTCAACTATTTAAGTTACTAAATAGCGATCAGGGGACAAATCAAATTGCTTGGGGATTAGCCCTGGGGTGCGTTTTAGGGTTTTCACCTTTTTTAAGTCTTCAAACTTTTTTAGTTTTGTTTATTAGTTTCTTTTTTAGAGTCCAGCTGGGAGCTGCTTTTTTATCGGCCTTCTTTTTTAAAGTCATCGCCTATTTAATTGACCCTCTAGCTGATCACCTAGGTAATTGGGTCTTAAATCTTCAAGGTCTAAACGGACTATTTGTGACCCTTTATAATATGCCCCTAGTCCCAATGACCCGATTTAATAACACTCTTGTAATGGGTAGCGGAGTGATTGGGTTTATCCTATCTATACCTCTGTTTTTTATTTTTAAAAAACTGATTCAGCAATACCGCCAGATCGTTGTTCAACGTTACCAAAGCAGTAAAATTTGGAAGCTATGGACCTCGACCACAATATATAAATTTTATACAAAATATGAGGAGCTTTACGGATGAGCCAAAACCAAACGCCCCAATCGCCTAACTCACCAAACCAAAAACTCAGTAAAACTCCCAAAAAAAAAGGACCTATTCGAAGTGAAGCGGTCATTCCTTTTTTAATTGTGTCTTTTCTTATTGGTGGATATTTTTATTTATTTTTTGATTTACATATTAAAAAAGCCCTTGAGTGGGGTGGGTATCAGGTAACAGGGGCTGAGGTTAATATTGGCTCATTTAAATCTTCTTTTTTAAAGGCTCAAATTGAAATAAGTCAGATTCAATTAACTAATCCCGATAAGCCCACCCACAATCAAATTGAAATTCAAAAAATTAAATTTAAAGCTCTTTGGGATGGGTTACTCCGGCTTAAAGTGGTTATTGATGAAATGAGCGTTGAAGGTGTAGCGATTAATCAAAAACGAGCCTATAAGGGGAAAGTCAAACCGCCCCCGCCACCTGAAGATTTAAATAAACCCAGCATTTTTGAAAAAGCGGCTCAAGATGTGGCCAATAAAACTCAAAATAAAATTGAAAAACAAAATGAGTCTAATATATTAGGGGGGCTTAGCCAACTTAGCTCAGGCAAAGCCAGCCAAGAACAAATTATTGAGCAAGTTAAAAAAAATCTTAAAACCGAAAAATCAGCTCAAGAACTTGATCTTTTTATAAAACAAAAAAACGAATATTGGACACAAAAACTCAATACATTACCTAAAGAGTCTGATTTTAAAACAATTTCAAATGATATTTCTAAAATTAAAACTCAAGATTTTAAATCCCCTCAAGAAGTGACCCAATCGCTCGAGGCCCTCAAACAAAATCTAGATCAAGCAAATTTAAAAATAAATCAAATCAAACAAGCCGGTGATGAATTAAAAAAAGATCTAAAATATACCGAAGACCAAGTTAAACAAATTGAGCAAAACATTAAATCTGATTTGGCTCAAATCAATCAGTATCTCGCAGCTCCACCCATTGATTTTAAAAACATGATGACTGATGTATTTATGAGTTACCTTGAGCCTTATTTAGCTAAAATAGCTCACTATAAAGCCATGGCTCAAAAGTATATGCCACCCAATTTAGGCAAAAAAGATAACCCAGATGAAATCAATATTGCGTTTGCTCCAAAGCCTCGCAGCAAAGGCACCGATTTTGAATTCGGAAAAGCTGGGGGTTACCCACTTTTTTGGATTAAAAAAATTAGCCTAAGCTCAAAAGCTAATGCCGAAAAGGGTTTAGGAGATATGTCGGGCCAAATCCTTAATATCTCCTCACACCAAGCTTTAATTAATAAACCGACTGAGGTTTTAATTAAGGCTGATTTTCCGTCCGAAAATTTATTTGGGTTTAACTTTAAAGGCACTTTTGATAACCGAAAAAAAATTAACCGTATCGATTATGAGCTGGCTATTCAAAAAAATATGATAGAACAAAAAACACTTCTATCATCTAACGATATACAAATTAACTTAAAACCAACAGAAGGATCTTTTTTTTCTAAAGGACAGCTTGTCGGGTTTAAAGATTTACAAATTCAATTTAAACAATCAGTTAATCCAAGCCCCTTTGATGTTCAGGGCCCTGCTCAAAACGAGCTTATGTTACTCTTACAACCTGCTTTTACTCAAGTTACCGACTTTTCATTAAATGCTTCAATTGCGGGACAGTTACCAGGGGTTCAGTTTGGTTTTGACTCAGACTTAGGCCCTAAGCTTGAAAAAGCAATTTCTCTGCAAATAGAAGCCCGAATGGCCCATCACCGCCAGGCTGCCGAACAAGAAATCACAAAGTATCTTAATGAGCAAAAAAATCAAATTCAGCAAAAACTAGATGCCTTTAAAAACCAAATTGGTGGTGACGTCAAAAAAATTGAGCTTTCGGCCCAAGAACAACAAAAACAAATTGATAGCAAAAAAAAGCAACTCGACTCGGAAGTCGATAAATCAAAAAAACAAGCCGAAGAGGCCGTAAAAAAAGCTCTTCAAGGAAAAAATAAAGAGGCCGAAGAACAATTAAAAAAAGCGGCCGAAGATCTTAAAAAGCAACTAGGGTTTTAATTTACCTCCTGTATTCAACCCACAAATGCAACTAAACTTTTAATTTATTCAAAAGCAACAAGGCCTT
>DYOP01000144.1 GCA_020720425.1 Bdellovibrio sp.
TTTATTTTACAAGTCTTGAACAAACCCAAGGTTTCCACCCTAACTTTTTCCACATCTCAATGGCTTTTTGTGTTTGGCATTTATAAGAGCCTAGACATTCTGCGGTTAATAGTCCTGACTTAATGTGAATAGAATTCCACTGATAAAGAGAAAAATCAAAGGTTTTGTTGGTATTTACATTGGTGGCGTTCATATTCCATTTGCTCTCACAACTTATAATTTTATCAGCCATTTCTCTCTGTCCTACTTTTTCCCATTCTCCCAAAACCCAGTCTTTCATCGTCGGCTCCTTAACCGGCTCTTTAATTGGCTCTGTTTTTTTTGGCAAGAGAATTGTTGTTGATCCGCTCTTTTCAATTTCGGCATCAGCTAATACGCTACTATGTCCGATAATTCCGACAGGGAGGCAGATAAAGAACAAGATAAATAAGATTTCTTTTAATTGTTTTTGTTTGTGTTTTTTATATTTTTTTGTTTTTGTGTTTTTCATCTTTTTTTTAATTTAATTATAAAGGCGAAGCGAGCCGGTTAAAGCGGTCGAATACTCAACCGGCTCTTGGGGTATGTCAATAAACTACCGGATTAAAAGGGAATTTGGCTTGGATCTATATCACTTGCAAAGTCATCAGGGGTAACATCGGAATAAGCAATTCCTGCTTTATCTAAACTTTCCTTAAATTGTTCGTCTTTAGTTTTGATGTTTGGAGTAACATTTTTTTCGGTGTATTCAATCAAGAACTTTTTAACTGTGATAAAGAAAATCTTCCAATCGTCTTTTTTATATTTCTCTCCATCCTCTTTTTTAACGACCGGCATTCCGTTGATTGTCTTTTCACCGTTCCAAAAGGCGGAGGTGATTTTTTCATTATTCTGATAAACGGTAATCCCTTTTAGATTCTTACCACTATCGGTTACTAAGGAATATGGAGCAAGTTTTACCTCTTGACCAAGATTTATTTTTGGGAGTTTTTTCATCAAATCCTGAGCAAAGTTTCCGTCTGTGTTTAGTGATAAAACAATTTCATCAACCTCTATATTAAGGAATTGACCGAAGTCGGTGTCTTTGAAATTAATTGAAGTAATAAATCCTGATAGCGATTTATACACCATCTCAAACTTAACTCCTTTTTCACCGCTTTTTAGTTCATAATCCCTTTTTACTGCTCCCGGTGTATTTTCTTCAACTTGGACTCTAATTGAGCCATCTGAGATTACACTGGCGAATGTTTTGTGACTTTTGTCATTTGTGTTTAATGCCATATTATTATATTTAATGAACGCTTATTTGCGTTCTATTTTTAAATTTTCTAAGACTGAGTTGATTTTAAACAGGTTTTTTTCGTCTCTTAACCAGTTTAAATATCTATATTGTTTAATCGTCATCTCTCCTAACTGATTCCAACTTTTAGATAGTTCCCAGTGGTCAGAAATTTCACCTAATTGGTTGAGAGTTCTGATTAATGCATCTATCTGTCCGAGACTAGGCTTTTTCACTGTGCCTTTTTTGACCCCTAACAGCCCCATAGCGTCGTTTAAATCTTCTTTTGGTATATTGACACCAACAGCCTCTTTTTTTTCATCCTGTGGCAAAATACGCCCATCTCTTATCTTCCACGCAGTCTCTTTGTCCACCCCGTATTTATCCATTATTTCGCCAGTGGATAGCCGGCCGGTCTCTAACATCCTTTTTTTTCTAAATTATTTAACAATGTTGCGTTTCTTTTATAGTCTTGTTCTGACTGTTCTACTAAACACATCCAACGGGTGTCATAGTATTTTTGCAAATTTATAGCTTTCCAGCTTTGTTTATATTTCATTTTGTTTATTACCAAAGACGGAGGGTTAATTAGATAAAGATACTTTAGGAGGAGTGCCTGCACCTCTTTAACTTTAATCCGTCGTCTTTGATATCCTAATTTATTAAAGTGAGATTTAGAACCACTCGGTCGTGGCTAAGTCATTTCTTAACAAGCCGTTCAGTTCTTCATCTCTTATAATTTAAGTATATCTTTATTTAAAGATTAATGCAAGACTGTTAAAATAGGCTAGTATTAAAGTTATTTTTATAGTCCTCTTTTGAAACTTTTTTTATTTTCTTTAATTCCTCAAAAGACCTGTGCATAACTATTTTTAT
>DYOP01000011.1 GCA_020720425.1 Bdellovibrio sp.
ACTTTTGTGTCATAATAAATAACTCGTCCAACATTCCATTTAAAAAGTTCTCCAAATATTAAATAGTCTAGCGGCGATGCCTGATAGTGGGGCGTAAGCCAGGCCGTAGGCTTAATGCCAAGAGCTAGCATGGAGTGAAGCCCTTGTTCCATGCGATTCATAACCCATTCAACACTGTCTTCGGGGTTAACCGTGCTATTTACGGCATCCCAAAACTCAAAATCGTCAGAGGACATTCCGGTATGGGGGTTTTTGTGTTGGCCCCACTGGTGGGTCACTCCGTGCCAAATATAAGAGTGACCTGCTTTTTTAATTTCTTTCATTAGCTCAACAAAGGCGACGTTATTTTCGCCAGCCTCATTAAAAATTCCTCGTCCTGAGCTGTCAAAAGGGTCAACGTACATGGGGACAATTGAGTAACTGGCTTTTATTTTTTCACTATTTAAAATTTTTATTACATCATAAACATAGCTGATTTCAATTTGTGGAAAAATATCTTCAATTCGCATAAAACCATATTTTTGTTTATGGAGTGGTTTTTCATCTAAAATATCAAACAATAAATCAGCCACAATTAAAAAACGGTCTGCCTCGTGCATAAAGCTAAAAGGAATGTCGGCAATATAGTAGCGATTTTTATTTTGCAAAATATAAGGTATTTTATCGGAGTTACCATTATGAATGAGTTCAGAAATAAGAACAGTATTTTTTGATAGCTCTAAGTTTTCGGATTTTTTTAAAATAACATTTTCAAAAGGAGCCATAAATTGATTGGGATTATCTCTAGAAAACTCGCCCCATTTATAAAACTGTTCACCTTTGTATGTTGCAAATTTATAAAATGTGGGACGACCTTGGTCGTCTTTTTTGTCAGTATCTAATTTTGTTAAGCCGCTGTATTTATAGCCAAAAATTTTTTCAAAATAATCTAATCCTGGCTTCCAAATAGAGTAACCCATCCAAATGACTTTTTTGTTGGTCTTACTAAAATCCGAAAAAAACTCTTTAGGGATATTATTTTCAAAGTAGGAGCCTAAATAAAAACTAGCCTGACAGCGCTCAATATCTCCGGATTGATAAGACTCAATAGTCCCTTCGATCAATTGATATTTTGGAAAGTGAGCCAGTATGTTTTGTAAAAAAATCGAATAGGTTTTTCCAAGCCAGTACTTTGAATCAGTCGATTGATCATAAAATATTTGAATGCACTTGGGAGATTTATCAAAAGATAAAGCCATAAGTGGGTGAGGTAACAGATAAGTACTAAATATAAAAATAAAAATTATTTTTTTAAGATTGATTAGTGATTTCATTTGAAGAACTCCCTTTAATTTGAGGTTCATTTGATAAAACAACACCCATATTTTGAGCCATCAAATCGGCTTGAGCCTTAAAGTGGGCCGGAAGGCTGTGCTCAGTTTTAGACCAAGATAGGGCTTTGTTTCTTGATTTTGAAATTGCATATTGCATCAGAGCCCTATAGGTGGCAACTGTATTTATAAAATTTGCAAGCCACCACCTCACAGGGGTCATAAGAGCTGTTTTTAAGTTGTGAACAATATAAACAGCAAACATGCGATGGTAAAGTCTAATAATAAAGGCAAAAAAGTTAAAAATTAATAAGGAGTTGAACCAATTATTATTTTCGATAGAAAGAGGGCTATACCCAAGTGCTTGTCTATAAACAAAAAATATTAAAAACATAAAGGCAAATGTAACAACAAATGAGTTAATAAGGCCTCTGCGGTCTCTCCATAAAAAGTATTTGTTTAAAGGGGACCCATTCCACCCTAAAAACTCAATACCTTGAAAAATAATTCCAATACTCCAGCGGGTTTTTTGTTTAATTGAGGCTTTGATTGAGTTCGGAAAATACTCACGAGTGGCAATAAAATTGCGTTGATTATTGGTTTGATTCTCATAAAAACATAAAAATAAAGCCGTCATTTTTAAAAGGTGAACGCTGTGGCCTAAAAAATAATCTTCAGTTAATGCCGACTCTCTAAGGTAGCCCCCTTTATTGACTTCCATAAGTTTTAACATCAATCGCCTAGATAGGGCTGTGCCTGTGCCGGCTGAGGGTAATACCAAGCCCATTTTTGATCTTAATAGCATTTCACCTGTATGATGCTCGCTAAACTCATCCGAGTAGGTGTTACCAATAATCTCTTGTAATGAGCGATCAAATGAGTAAACCGGTATTTGGATAAAGTCGGAATTGTTTATAAAGGTATTGATTAAAGGTAGCGATAGGGGGTGAATAACATCTTCTGAATCGTGCATTAAAAAGATGTCAAAAGATATTTTAAGACTTTCTTCGGAGCTAAAAATTTGCCTGGCTACGACATTAAGCATTTGCCCCTTTGAGGTGGGGCCTGGCTTAGGGTTAATAACAGCATGTACTCTTGGATGCTGTTCAGATAGTCTTTTAGCAACGGCTAATGTAGCGGCATCATTCGGGTAAACCCCTAAGAAAAAATGAAAATTTTGATAATCTACATTTTGTAAATTACCTAAAACCATATGTTCAATAACATCTTCCTCTTTCCAGTTAGCAACGAGAATGGCAATATTTTTTTGGGGCGAAGTTAAAAGAGTTTGCTTAAGGGCCAGTGTCAGTTTTTGAGGATGAGCCTTGTAAATAAACCTTAAAATATCAATTGTAAAATCATCAAGGGCCAAGAGGGACATGCTTATCACTGAAAATAAAAGTAACAATTCGATCAGGTTCACTCAAAGCTCCCTTCAATAAAAAAAGAAAACTCAGGGCCCATATTGTTTAAACTGTTTTTAATATCTATTTTTTGATAGGCTAAAAAATTAAATCCAATATGTGGAGCCCAAAGTTTGACTAATGCCCCTGGTCTTACTTGGTAAGTTTCTGGTCCAAGTTGGGCTGAAGGGCTTGCCTGCCCCCATAATTGGGCCATTGGGCCAAAAGAAAGGCCATAAATTGAGTGAAAAAGAGGATAGGTCAGTCTTAGCCAGCCTGTTGAGATTGGCGAGTTGTCTATTTGCGAAATTAAAATCAAATCATAATAATGATCAAGCTCAAGTTGGTGAGTTTGACTTATGGAAAATGATTTAAAACCGCCCCCCCAAAAGCCCAGTCTATCTTGGGGTTGGCCAACTTGCGATAAGCCAAAGAGCCAGCGGTTTTCGGCAAAAAACCAAAGGTTTAGTGGATCATAAAGCTTTGATTTTAAACCGACAGAAGGACCATAAAAGTAGGGATTTGAATATAGGCCAAAATAGGGTTTAATAGCCCCCGAGAACAGAGTTAAATCATCTAAGAAAATACGAATTCGGTTTTCAGAAAGCAAGACTTGAGAAGGATTTTCTTGAGGCGCTAAAATTGATTGAAAGTAATACTCAAAATGTGCAGCAAGTAAGACTTGAGGTGAGAGAGCTAATAGAGCAAGGCTTAGGAGCAGAGTTTGAAAATAACAGCGACCATGAAAGTAGGATTTTTTTAGTATTGGCCTTTTGTCATTAGGGTAACAATTGAGCATTTGACATTCCTAAGGGTTAACTGGTGCTATATTTATGTAAGTGCACTTACTACTCTAAATTATTACGATTACAAAGTGAGATCATGGAAACTATTTTGATAAGTAAAAAATTCACACTTGGGGTTTTGTTTGGGACGCGTCCTGAGGCTATTAAAGTGGCTCGGTTGATTGATTATTACAAAAATTCAGCTCATTTTGAGATAGTTGCTATATCCACGGGACAGCATCAAGAGATGATGAGACCTATTTTGGATTTTTTTTCAATTAAAGAAGACATCAATTTAAATATCATGAAACCAGGTCAAACCGTTTTTGATGTGGTTGTGGCAACTATGGAAGGTTTAGGTAAACAGTCAAAGGGGCTAAAACTTGATGGCCTTTTTGTTCAGGGGGATACGGCCTCATGCATGGCAGGCAGCATTTGGGGTTTTTTAAATAAAATCCCTGTTTTTCATATTGAGGCGGGGTTAAGGTCAGGTAACATTTATCAGCCGTGGCCTGAAGAATATAACAGGAGAGTCACAGGCCAAGCCGCCTCGATTCACTTTGCTCCAACCCAAGGGTCAGCTCAAAATTTAATTAATGAGGGCTTTAATAAAGATTCGATTTATGTTGTGGGTAACACGGTCATTGACAGTTTAAAATATGTAACGGATCAGCTTAAAAGCAATCCCTTGTTGGCGGATTATCCTGAAAAGAAAATTATAAATCAGTGGAAGTCTGAAAATAAAAAGTTAATTTTACTCACGGTTCATAGGCGCGAAAGCATTGGCGATGAGATGAGGCAGATATTTAAAGCGATTCGGTTTTTATCAGAGCAGCCTGATGTGAAAATTATTTTGCCTCTTCATTTAAATCCAGCGGTTCAAGAGGCGGCAAAAGAAGTATTAGCGGGAAGCCAGGTGTTAATTACGCCCCCTTTATCTTATGTGCCCTTTATTGATGTCATGAGTAAATGTCGGTTTGTTCTTTCTGACTCGGGCGGGGTGCAAGAAGAAGCTCCCAGTTTAGGTAAGCCCGTGCTTGTTCTTCGTAAAACAACCGAACGTCCCGAAGGGGTTGCTGCGGGCACCTGTGAGCTGGTTGGGTCAGATGAAAAGCTGATTATAAATAAATCTCTTGAGCTTTTAAATAACGATCAAGTATTGGCAACAAAGGCAAAAATTCAAAATCCCTATGGCGATGGGACATCCTGTCTGCAAATAGCCAATATTGTTGAGAAGTTTTTATCAACCAAATTATGAAATCAGCCTCTTAACGTGATGGGCAAAGCGAGAATTATTTGCTGAAGTCCCAAATGAGTAAGATAATTTTTAAAAAGGGAGATTATATGAAAACTATGCCTAAAATAATGAAGTTTATGACTTCTCACCCCCATACAATTAATTCTCATTTAAGTTTGGCTCAAGCTGAAAAGATGATGTCTGAATACCATATTCGCCATCTACCAGTTTTAGAGGGTGGAAAGTTAATTGGTTTAGTAAGTGATCGAGACTTGAAAATGGTTATGTCTTTTAAAGACGTTGACCCAGTTAAGGTGACTGTCGAAGAGGCTTGTACTTTTGACCCAATTACAGTGAGTCCTGAGTCAGATTTGGATGAAGTCGTAAAGTTAATGGCAGAAAAGCGGATTGGTTCAGTGCTTGTTGCAGATAATAATAAGTTGGTCGGGATTTATACTTGGGTTGATGCCCTTAACTCGATGAGTGAAATTTTAAATCAAAGGTTTCATCACTAATTTTGTTTTAAAGATTAATTTAGTAGGGAGTATTTATGATGGCCATTAGAAAAAAGGTTTTTTTAGGTTTTGTTTTTGCGTTTTTACCTTTTCAAAGTTTTGCTCAAGAGGCAGGGGTTGTATTGGGGATAAGAGGAGACAGTGCCGACTCAGGAGTTTCGTCGGCGGTAACCTCTGGTAAATCGGCTATGCAAATTGGATTTTATTTTACAAACGAAATAAACCCGAAGTTTAACTTTAAATCAGGCATCAATTACGTTAATCAGCAATACGAAGTGTCCTCATCGGGAACAGTTTTGGATTTTAAATTTTCCTATTTTGAACTCCCACTTAATTTTGTTTATAAAGTGAGCGATTTTGGAGGATTTTTTGTTGGCCCTGCGGTTGCTTTTAATTTAGATAAAAATTGTGGCTCTCAATCTTCATGTGCTGAGGTCAGTTCTGTTTTAACAAAACTGCAGCTGGGCGGTCATTTTAAAATTGCACCTGAAGTGGGTGCTGATTTGTATTTTGAAAACTCATTTAGTAAAGTATCTAAATATGTCGAATCTCCCAAGGCCGTTATACTAAACCTATTTGTTACTTTTGAATAACTGCAATTATCGAGCCTTCTTATCGAGTAACGTTTGTCGGCCAACAGAAGTTGACCTTTTCCTTTTTTTATTGTAGGCTAGAGCCCTTGATGTAGTTCAATAGGGCTTAATAAGAAAGCTGAATAATAAAGAAATTTTATTATTTGTACAAAATAGATATAATAATAGCTGCGCCAATGACAATTCTATACCAGCCAAAATGCTTAAGGCCATATTTGGATAATACACTCAGTAACCCTTTGATACTTAGGGTTGCAAAAACAAAAGAAAGCGTTAGGCCCAGTAAAATAAAATCTAATTGGGATGAGTTTATGCTGGGGATAATTTTATAGCCTTTATAAAGTCCTGCGGCCATAAGGGTTGGGACTGCCAAGAAAAAAGAATACTCGGTAGCTTCTTTTTGGTTAAGCCCAATATTGAGGCCTCCAATAATTGTAGCTGCAGATCTTGATACGCCTGGTATAAAGGCAAAACATTGAATGAATCCTAAAATAAGAGCTTGCTTGTAAGAAATAGAATTTAGACTCACCTTTGCCTCGGAATAAGAGGACTTTTGGTCATAAAAAATTAAAACAATTCCACCTAAAAATAAAGCTAATGCCACAACCAGTACATGATTTAAAAGGGCTTCAATTTGGTTTTTAAAAATAAGTCCAATAAAAGCCGCTGGTAAAAAAGAAGTTAATATTTTGAGATAAAATTGAATTCGAATTGGGAAAAATTTTTTCCGGTATAAAAAAAGAACCGATAAAATAGCTCCAAATTGAATAATAATATTAAAACTTTGAACAAAAGTATCATTGTTAATGCCCATAGCAGTTGAAAATAAAATCAAATGCCCAGTGGATGAAATGGGTAAAAATTCAGTAATACCTTCAATTAGAGAAAGTAAAATAACGTCTAAATATGTCATATAAGTGTATTACCTCGTAAGTTGCAAATTGAGTCAAGGGTCGTGCTGTCTGAAAATTACGATTTTTGGCCCCATATTTTTTGTATGACCAAGGGGTGATGTCAGAATAAAAAAATTTAACTAACAAGAGATGTCATCTATTTTTTTATTGGCTAATGTCAGGACATGGTTAGGCTATAGCGATATTGCTACTGAGTTGTAGGTAGCTATAAACATAAGGGGGGGGGGATGTTTAACATAAAATATATTTCTAAAATTGCGGTCGCTTTATCGCTTTTTTTAGGCGTCCAGGCGCAGTCAGCAGAAAACGAGTTTTTGGTTAAAATTAAAGATGAGTCTATTTTTTCTCAAATGCAAAAAGCTCATATTGAAATCAGTGATTATCATAAGGCGGGTCAGCTTTTGACAGTAACGATTTCTAAAAATGAGCAGTTAGAAAAATTAATATGGTTCTATTCTAATCCGCTTGTTCAGTATGTTGTGCCAAACTCTGAGCTAGAAGCTTTTGATGTGCCGCTGGATTTTTCTAAACTAAAAACGCAGTATGCTCTTTCTAATATTAAAGCTCAAAAAGCATGGGAAATTGCGGGTAACAAGGGTTTGAAGTCAGTTGTGGTAGCCGTCATTGATACGGGTGTTGATTATAAACATAAAAACCTTTCTCCTAATATGGTAGAAGGTTATGATTTTGCTCGTAATGATTCAGACCCTATGGATGAAATTGGCCGCTCAAACCCAGGTCATGGGACTCACTGTGCAGGGATAATAGGAGCGACCGGTCTTATTGAGGGCGGAATTGTTGGAATAGCTCCAGGCATTTCTCTTATGCCGCTTCGTTTTTTAGATCAAAATGGTCGTGGTGACTTTGGTAACGCAGTTAAAGCAATTGATTATGCTATTGAACAAAAAGTACAAATTATTAGCGCTTCTTGGGGTGGGCGAATTAATCAAGCTATGGCAACGCCTTTGATTGAAGCTATTGAAAGAGCCAATCAGACTGGCATTTTATTTGTTGTTGCGGCTGCAAATGACGGTAAAAATAATGATACTTATGATGTTTTTCCGGCTAACGCACCTGTTGAAAATGTACTAACAGTTGCCGCTTCTAATTCGAAAGGTGAAAAGCCGACTTGGTCAAATTTTGGAAAAGGCAAAGTTCATATTGCTTCGCCAGGTGATGCTATCGTTTCAACTTTGCCAAATGATGCTTATGGTCCGTTATCGGGGACTTCAATGGCAACTCCCCTTGTGGCAGGTTTAGCAGCTCTTGTTAAATCGCAGGATGGTTCGATTACTCCTTTGCATATGAAGTCCCTTCTTCAAGCCTCAGCTCATGAGTCTTCTGTGGTAACAGCCTGCGGTTGCGAAATTGATGCAGCTGAAGCTGTGAACTTTGCTAAAAATAAGTTACCCTATATTCATCCGCAAGCCGCTTCTTTAAAAGTTAACGAGACAACGACTTTTGAAGTGGTCAACGGTGCTGAAGAAAATTTTGAATTTAATGTCAGTGACACGTCAAAGGCAAATATCGATGCGAAAACGGGAAAGTTAAATGCTCTTCAAGCAGGCGATATCATCGTAAATGCAGTTGATAAAGAATCGGCACAGGTTCTGCACTCTCGAATCATAAGAATTTTAAAGGCTAACGGTTCAGAGCAAAAACCTGCCGCTCAATGTCCATTTGATAGCCCTGAGTTATGCAATGGTTTGTGTTACTTTATTCCCATATTACCTTGGTGTACAAAGTAATATAAAAATTGATTAGGTGGAATATAATGGAGAGTGCTTACTTTATTGAGGTATTATCAAAAAAAGGTTTTAAAGCTTTTAAGATAGTAACATTTTTGTGGGCACTCCTTTTTTGTTCAAATAAAAGTTATTCGCAAAATTTAAATCTTCAAAGTCTTCTTATCGGAGATCAAGCGGCCGGGATGGGGGGCGCCTACACAGCCCTTTTTAGTGATGCATCTGCTGCTTCTTACTATAACCCAGCGGCATTGGGTTTTATCAATGAAGAGTCTGTTTCGGCCTCAGTCGGTGTTTTTAAAAAATTTGATATTCACTATGGAGACAGTGCGGATATTGTTTCGGCGTCATTAAAAATGAATCAGGGCTTTTTTAGGGCCGTTCCGGCCTCGACGGCAGCGGTATTAAAAACTGAAATATTTGATTGGCTAAAGCCTTACACATTAGCATTTTCAATTATTGTTCCTGAGTATGACGAATTCAAAGGTGATCTATATCGGTCAGAATCAAATGTTGCAACTTTAGATTATAAAATCGAAAGCCTTTGGGTGGGGGGATCAATTGCCAAAAAACTATCCCCAACGCAATCTGTGGGATTATCACTTTATTATGTGGCCAGGACTTTCTCATCTAATGAGGTTCAACGAAGCTCCGGTGGGAGTTGGTATTTTGATTCTGAAACAAGAACGTTTAAACATAATTATGTTTTACCCATCATAGGTTACCAAGCTGAGATTGACTCGAGCTGGAGATGGGGGATAACAGTTTTTGGACCATCATTAAAAATTGCAGGCGAGGGTGAGCGTGAGAGCTTGCATATTGATAGTACGGGGATTACTTCGGAGACTCCAGAAACCGGAGTTTCAAGCTTTATGGGGCGACCCATGCAGATTAATTTAGGATTAAACTATTTAATTAACCGCTGGAGTATTGCGTTTGATATTAAGCATTCTCTTGGGCAAGAGGCTGTTGATTTTGAAGGTAAACCCTACGCTCAAAATTATTCGTTTAAACCAATAACAAATATTTCTTTAGGTTCAGAGTATATTTTGCAAGATAACCTTCATTTAAGAGCTGGAATTTTTAGTGATTTTAGTCCTCACGAAAGTCAGCGTATTTTAGTCTATCAAAACCAGGCTGATTATATTGACCAAGGGGGATTTTCTGCGAACGTTGTTTATAAACAAAAAAATATGCAATACACCTTTGGAGGTTACTATTTGGGCGGCAAGGGGCACTCATGGCATAAAGTGCAAAATAATATAATCGAACTCTCTAAGCAATCTCATGTTTTTACAATGTTAGTGGGCGTTCATTACAGCATGTAAAATCAAATAGTATGTTTTATAAAATTAATTAATTTAGGTTTTGCCCAATACGTGATGTTTCAATTAATTTTTGGGTCATTTGAGAGGCCCTGTTAGATGATTTGTGAACCTTGTATTTTTTACTGTCTAAGATTTTTTTTGCTTTCATATGGTTTTGAGAAGAAATAGTTCTTGTATTGGTTGGTTGGCCTAAGTCATTAGAATGAGTTACCAACAATGAAGATATTATAATGACAATAATTGAAAATGAAATTTTAATTAGATCTTTCATAAATGCATCCTTATTTCCGGTTATATGAGGTGAGTGTCTACAAGCACTCAAGCCATGTAGGGCATATAGGATGCCAAATCTAAATCTAAATGGATAGATCCTAAGCCAAAGGTCTTAATAAAAAATTCATACGGGATGCGCAAAATGTAATCTGCACAAATGAAGCTAATCATTTGTGCAGATTTTAGTTAGGTAGCTGGCTATTTATTTTTTCTGATTAGCCAATCAGTTTAAGAGCCACTTGAGCAGAACTATTTGCCTGTGAAAGGGTTGAGGCACCAGCCTGAAGTAGGATCTGGTTTCGAACCATTTCAGAAGAAGCTTGTGCAACATCGGTATCACGAACTCGAGAATTGGCAGCCGAAAGATTTTCTTCTTGAACTGCTAAATTATCTATAGTCGAGGTTAGTCGGTTTTGCAGAGCTCCCAGGTTAGAGCGATACCCGTTAACTGTATTCTGAGCTTCATCAAGTAAGTTTAAAGCTTCTTGAGAGCCCTCTTTTGTCGTATAGTCTAGACTATCAATACCAAGAGCGTCTAAGGTAGCCACATTCATTGAGGAATCAAAAGAAATTCGATCTTCTTCTTCAGAGTTGAAAAGTCCAATTTGAAAATCAAACTGAGGAGTTGATCCATCTAAAAGGTTTGTTGTCCCCCATTTAGTTGTTTTAGCGATTCGATTGACTTCAGCTTTAAGTTGATCCACCTCTTTATTGATGAATGATCTTTCTGTGTCTGAAACCGTATCTGACGCTGATTGAATTCCTAATTCTCTAAGTCGTGTTACCATGTTTCCAATTTCATTCAAACCGCCTTCAGCTGTCTGAACCATTGAAATTCCATCATTCGCATTTCGATTGGCTTGACGAGCTGAGCGGATCTGAGATTTTAATCTCTCAGAAATCGCAAGACCCGCGGCATCATCTGCTGCGATGTTAATGCGTGATCCAGAGGCTAGCTGCCCCATGGATTTCCCCATGGCTCGCTGGGCTCCAGCTAAGTTCCTTTGGGTGTTGATAGCCGATATGTTTGTACTTACTCTCATGCCCATTTGTTACCTCCTTTTAGGTGTAGTTCAGCATGGTATCCTCCTTGTTTGGTTTGTAAGAGCTCAATCCTTTTGTGCTCTCAGGTAACTTATCGCCGTGTATGTCAAATAATTAACGGTCTCTTAGTCCAAATTATTGAAAAAAATACTGGGTTATAGCAATTTTTGACTCAAGTAAAGTCTTGAAAGTAGTATCCCGACTAGCCAATGAACAAGCTTTCAGATCCTTTTACTAGACTATTTTGGGTGTTACTATGCGTAGGTGGGGTTACCCTGTCTGTCGCTATGTACTATAAAAAATCATTTGCTTCGTGCTTGGATAGTAGATTTATTAATGATGTTACCATCATAGAGTCATCAGAATCATATAAGATAGCTTCGTGTCCATCAGTTGACAAAAAAAGTCAGGGATATAAAGCTTCTCGTTGGTCAGAACTTATTGCTAATAAGCTTTCCGAGCATAATTCATTTTTTGAAGTTATATTTTCTTCAGGGGTTAAAAATAAAATTAACATAACGGTCATTGATACCGAGCAGTTTTTTTTAGATTTTAAAAACAACCATCTTATTTTAAGCCGAAAAGTATTTAATGATTCTGATATCTTTGGTAAGGCCTTAAGAATTGCCTTGTTCGCTCAGGTTATATTTAACAAAGCAAGCACGCCCCATTTAAAAAGCAATTATAATGTGTTTTATATGGCCGATTGGTTAAGCTCTATTGCTTGGTTTGCCTATACGAGTAAAAGCGATTTGGAAGGTGTTGATCGTGCGGTTCCGCTTTCGATGCTTAATTTAAGTAAGCAAAAATCAAACTATTGTGTTTCAAAAATTGTTAGTTTAGTTGATATGAAAAACTGTATGGATTTAAAAAGTGAATCTATTTGGGAACAGGGGCAAGCCTATTCGTATCTATTGCCCATACTTAAGCAGGCTTGGTTTTATCGCCTTGGGCAGGCCCCATCAATCGATAGAATTCACTTTTTAAGGCAGGTTACTAATTACGACTATAAATTTGATGTAAGTACAGAGTCGACTGTTTATAATGATCTTGAACTGAGTGCTAGAGAAATTGACTGGATTAAAAGCAATGAAAAGGCTTTATTGGGTTACCTAGATCCAAAGCTTGCACAAGAATTTAACCGTCCCGTTTTTTTGATTAACAAGTATGACACGTCACTGTTTGTCGGAAAACTTGCCTATCCTCAGCAAATGGCTCAAGAGTTTTCAAAAATTGGTTTTATTCAAATCGACGAATCACTTTCAGATTTTTATAGTTCATGGGGTAAAATAAAATTAAATAGCGCCATTAAATTCGATTCTGTAGTTTATTGGTCTTGTGATATGCCGAGTATCAAAACATTGCTGAGTTTTGAAAGTAACAGTGAACACATTTATGTTATTAGCTCTTGTGATAGTCCTGATGAATCATTTTTTAATGAGATAACAAAAATTGGTATTGAGGCATATTTAGTTAAATATATAGATCTTACTTTTGCAAAAATTCATCTGCCATCATTAAAGCAGGTTTCGCAAAAACAGCCGTTTAACCCATTAACCTTAATTTCGAGTAAAACCAATGATCATCCTTTTTTTAAGTCAATTGGATTTGATTCGGCAGAGTGGGATTCGAAAACAAATATCTATCAATGGAATTCTGCCATTGAGGTTGTCGAAAGATTTAGAATTAATTAGTTGCTGCTTAAAAATGCATTGTACGGTTTGTAGCTCAAAGTTCGCAGATGATTTATTCTTTTTATCCTTGAGGCACGGCCATCCATTGGGGGGATATAAATTTGCAAGGATTTAGGGATTTGCCTCTGAGGTTTTGATAGAGGTTGGCTTGTTTTGAGAGTCGACAAAAACAACAGTGGGTTTGTGAAATTCGGCTTGTTCTATATTAATAGAAGCATAAGAAGCAATAATAACAATATCGCCCTTGATTACGAGTCTGGCGGCCGCTCCATTTAAACAAATTTCTCCGGTGTTACCTTTAATAACATAAGTCGAAAATCGCTGTCCATTATTGCAATTATAAATATCGACTCGTTCGTTAATAAATAGCCCTGCCTGTTTGATAAGTTCTGGGCAGATTGAAATAGATCCTTCGTAGCTAAGATCAGCTTCTGTTACGGTAGCTCTATGGATTTTGCATTTTAGCATTTCAATATTCATGAGTTGTTGTCTCCATTAATGACAGGGTTAAGCCTTAATGCTTGAATAAGGCCAATCAAAACAAGATCTCGGTGGGTAACATCAAAAAAGGACTCATCTTCAAAAAGATTTGAAAATCCTCCGGTGCCAATAATCAAAGGCCTGGGTTGTCCCTCAAAGCATTCATTAATAATTTTTGTTGAAATTTCTTTCATCATCCCAAGATGCCCATAATACAGACCTGATTGAATGCTTTCAACTGTGGCTTTGCCTAAGGCCTTTTGTGGTCGGAGAATTTCAACGCTGGGTAACTTTGCTGTTCTGGTTTCAAGGGCTTCCATTGAAATGCGCATGCCTGGAGTGATGACGCCACCCAGGTATTCTTTTTTGGTCGTAATGGCGCAAAACGTGGTTGCTGTCCCAAGATCAATAATAATTAGATTTTTATTGGGGTAAAGGGTCAGAGCTCCAATCGCATTGGCAATGCGATCTGCTCCCACTTCTGAGGGGTTATGATAAAGAACTTTTAAGCCCGTTTTAACTCCGACTTGAAGTACAAAAGGAGTGATATTAAAATATTTATTGCAAGCGCTTTTAAGTGAGTAAACAACATCGGGCACAACTGAGCAGATAGAGATCTGTGTAATCTGATCAGGTTGTATGCCATTTTCTCTAAGGGCAGATCGTAAAAAAATACCAATTTCATCACTTGATGAGCCGCCTTTTGAGGTTTTTCGAAACTTAATTAAAAGTTCATTTTGATTGTAAACGCCGCCATAAATTTGACTGTTACCAACATCAAGGGTTAAAATCATAGTTTCTCCTTAGAAGTTATGACATCAGAAAGCCCTGTGGCTAATTCGGAGATCGAATAAAACAGGGGGTTGTCATCTTTTGATAAGTTTGATTTATTATAAAGAGTGTAAACGGGCGTTTTATTTTTATGTTTAATTAAATCGTTATGAACTACGTAGTCACATTGGCTTCGGTTAATTAGGTCGGTAACTTTTTTGAATTCTAACTCATGACTGAGCCCTACGGTTAATTTAAATCCAATAACAAGGCTGTGGGGGGTTATCTTTTTAAATTCATCAATTAGTTTTTTTCTAGGAATAAGATCAAGCTTTAAATGGGTCCCTGAGTCCAGTTTGAAATCTTTTTCAGATGATTGTGAAAGCTCAAAATCACTGACTGCGGCCATGTGGATAAGGGTCGCGTTCGGAAGCTGATAAAGAGTATTGGTAACAAGCTGACTTAGCTCGTCGGGGGTTTTAAATGTAAGTAACGAAAATCCCATTTGTTCTTGAATGTCCCCATTGGGGCTTAAGGCGCTTTTGATTAATATAATATCAAATCCTAGCAAAAATAAGTTTTTGGCGAGTAAAACCCCTGACTTTCCTGAGGATATATTGCTAATAGTTCGAACAGAATCAATGGCTATCTCTGTTCCGCCTGAAGTAATTATGATGGTATGATTTTTTATTTTATTTAAATGTCTTTGAATTTGAAAAAATATTTGATCGGGTTCTTGAAGCCTTCCAGGGCCAACCTCTTTGCAAGCTAAATCGCCCTCAGGGCTATCTAAAAAAACAAGGCCTAATTTTTTTAATTTTTGAATATTCTCCTGTAATAGGGGGTGCTTATACATGGCTTGATTCATGGCGGGAGCAACTAAAAAAGGTTTACTAAAGTCGTGTGCCATAAATAATGAACTTGTTAAAGTGTCAGCACCTCCTGTGGCCATTTTAGAAATTTGATTGGCCGTGCAGGGAGCGCAAATAATAATATCGGCCCATCGAGCTAAATGAATATGAGCCATTTGATCTGTGCCCACTTTCCAAAGGTCTACTTCTACTGGGTTTGAGCTGAGGGCTTCAAATACAGTAGGGCTTATAAAGTTTTGAGCCCCTTTGCTCATGGCAACTTTAACTTGAAAGCGATTTTTAACAAGTAAAGAAGTCAGCTCAGCCGCTTTATAAGAAGCTATTGAGCCGGTAACAATTAATAGAACTTTTTTGTTAGATTGAGACATTGTCAATTAACCTCACTTCTCCTAAAAACACAGCTCCATAGCGACGATTATTTTTATCTTCCACGTAATCCACTTTAAATCCGGATTGGGTCAAAAGACGGGAGGCATCGGCAGATGAAGTGCTACTTGTTAATATTTTATAAAATTCAGGAGCTTTGAGCTTTTCAGTCACAGTTAATCTTGCATTTCTTGAGCTAAGAGCAAGCCCTGAGTTTTCGCGAACCGTTGGTAACCCAACAATTTGAGTGTCTATAAAAAAACTTTTTACCATGCTTTTAATAAGTGTTAGTTGTTGAAAATCTTTTTCGCCAAAATAAGCATGACTTGGGCGAGTGAGTAATAACAGTTTTAAAACAACAGTTAATACGCCATCAAAATGACCTGGGCGATGGGCTCCGCATAATAATTTTGAAAAATCAGTTTCAATAACCTTATAAGTGTACTCATCAGGATAAAGTTCGGACTTTGAAGGGTTAAAAACGGCATCTACCCCAAGCGTTGAGGCCAATTTGAAATCACTTTCTAATTGGGAGGGATATTTTTCAAAATCATCAGGATTATTAAACTGAGTCGGGTTAACGAAAATAGATAAAATCACCTTTTGATTGTGAGAGCGGGCTTGTTTGATGAGTTGAGCATGTCCTTCGTGAAGGGCGCCCATGGTGGGAATAAAGCCAATATCAGAGGTGCTTAAATTATTACGATAAAAAGTAAGATCCTCTGAAGTATTTATAATTTTCATTTGGTACCTGCCATATTTAAGATCAAGTCCGTTTGCAAAACATAACTTAACTTTTTTTTGTTCGCAACTTCAAAAAAGAGTGTGCTTTTTATTCTTGAGTCACGGCCATCCATGGCCTCTGCATGCATGAGGCATAAAGGTGGATTATATTGTTTTATATTTTGTAAGACTCGCTGGGGAGCGGAAATTGGATATTTTGAATTTGATTTATATAAGCCTCAATAGCGGCTGTTGCCTCCTGTTGAGTGTTCATAAAAGATCTGACAAATTTAGGCTTATGCTCACTTGGGTAACCTAATAAATCATGCCATACTAAAATCTGACCATCCGTGCCGCTTCCGGCTCCGATGCCAATGGTCGGAATTTCTAATGAATTTGTTATTTCATTGGCAAGCTTGTCTGGCACGCATTCTAGGACAAGGCAAAAGCACCCGGCTTGCTCAAGTTTTTTTGCATCATTTAAAATTTTAATATATTGAGATTGAGTTTTTCCTTGTACTTTATATCCACCAATTGTGTGGATAGACTGTGGAGTTAGTCCAAGATGGCCCATAATGGGAACTCCATTTTGGGTTAATTTTTGAATGTGTTTTAAAATCGACTCATCAGCGCCTTCAAGTTTTAAAGAATGAGCTCCTGATTGCATCAAAAGAGTAACATGTTTTAATAGTCTATCGAAACTGCCTTGATAGGTTAAAAAAGGAAGATCAGCTACGATATGTTTATGGTATCCCTTGAGCCCCTTAGCAACGGCCTTTGTATGTTGAGCAATCATTTGGGTTGTTGCAGTTAATGTGCTGTCGTGGCCATAAACAGTCATGGCTAGGCTGTCGCCAATAAGTACCCCGTCTATATTGGTTTTAGAGGCAATTAAAGCGCTTGGATAGTCGTAGCAAGTAATCCAAGTTGATTTACGTTTTGTTTTTAAATCACGAATTTCCTGTATATTCATTTTATTTTCTCCTGAAGCATTGAAAAACTTTTCATGATCTCAAAAAAGGGATCACTTTTTAGGCTGTCTAAATTTGTATCTATTGTTTTTTTATCTTGTCTTACCCAGGGGCCAGTTAATGCTGTTTTATAATCATATTCAAGATTATGGGTTATGCTTTTTAAATAAAAAATTGTTTGTTTAGGTGGAATTCCCCAATTATCAAATGTGCCCATGAGCTTTTGCCATAAGGTAACACTGCCCGGGCCCGCCAATACGCATAGAGAATGGTAAAGCGCCTTTTGTTCTGGGCTAATTAGGTATCTAGGATTAGGTAGCTCCTTTAACTCATGTTTATAAAGGTGCTCACTGCTTGTTACTAATGGAATTTCTGAATACATAGAGGATTCAAATAAGTTAAATCCGAAACTTGCCATAAGGTGAGCGTCGTAAGAATTTTTAAATATAAGGCTGCCTGAGCTGTGAATGAGGGGTTTATTGTAAGGGCTAAGTTGACTTACGAAATCTTCAATTGCCCGATCTGAAACAGCAATCCAGATTTGCTTTGCATCTCGGGCCATTTTATCTAAATCAATTTTCGAGTTACCCTTTCTTGACCAAACACAAAATTCAATTTTTAGATTTGAAAAATAATATTGAAGATGTTTTGAAAGTCTGCCGTCGCCAATAATAAGATACATAATCACCCAAAATTAGCGTTACTCAGAGTGGTAGTCAAACGGTATAACTTTGTGCCTATAGTACCTCCTATGCTTTGCCCAGAAAAATTTCATTTCTTAACAGGAATGCTTGCGGTATGGTTATTAGCTTTCTTGGCCGGGAGGTTGAGAAAGTGATTAATTTCAAGTTTACTCTTTGGCGCTGAGTAATTGATTGAAACTTCTGAACTTAGTATCAAAATCAAGGTTTGGGTTAAAATTTTATGTTTAATCGCATTGCTTAATTATTATTTTTGGAATTATGATTAAGTGTAGGCTTATCGTATTGTCGTTGTCCCCTATTTAATTTGGATAATAAATTGGATTTATTTTAAAAGGAGTTAAAAATGAAATCGTTACTAAAAAAAATCTACCTTTTTTCTGATTTTTCTGATCAGGAAATTTCGGACTTAGCTCAGATTGTAAAAGAAAAGGATTATATCTCAGGCCAGGAGCTTTTTTTCTCGGGAGAAAAGGCCAATGCTATGTATCTAATATCGTCGGGCACAGTTAAAATTATTAAGTCTACGGATGAGGCAGATGAAATTGTTTTATCAACGGTGGCAGGTGGGGAACATTTTGGTGAGATGAGTTTTTTAACGGGAGAGCCTCGATCCGCAACGGCCCGAATTGTAGAAAGCTCTCATGTGCTTGAGATTTTTTACAATGATCTTGCTGGTCTTATGAAAGCCAATATAAACATGTCAGAAAAATTTCATAAATCTATGGCTCGGTTTTTGGCAAAGAGATTAGTTTCAACAACGCTTGAGCTTAAAAATGCAATTGAAACACTTTAGTTGTTTGAGGTTATAAAGATATGAAAAAATCTAAATCAGAATCTAAATCAGAATCAAAAGCAAAATCCAAGACAGGTACACAAGCAAAAACTATTGCAACACCCATTGCAAAATCAAATATAAAATCCAAAGCAAGTTCAGAATTTAAAAAAAATGTGCTAAAATCAAAAACTGCAACCCAATCTAGATCAAAATTCAAAACCAAAATCGAAGTTGAATCTACCGCTTACATTAAGGTAAGCAAAAACCATAGTCCTGATTTAAATTCAAGTTTTGTTCCGCTTTTTTGTTCAAATATAGTTACCTTTTCTAAATCTCAAAAAATAAAATCATGTATTGTGGTGCTTAGTCACAGTCAAAAAAATAATGTGATAAAAAAATATTCCCATCTTATTGCAGATTCTATTGAAAAAACGGTCTTTCAAAAGGGTGAGTGGACGTATTTTTCGTTTCTGAGTTACCCAAAATCAAAAAGTCAGGCCCCCATTTCTTACTCATTTTTAGCCTCGCCCAAGCCTTTGGTAAATACGTCACATCATGGCTTGCTCGAAGAATCCAGCTATGTTTTTTTTAAAAACCAATTTGCCATTTTGTATCAAAAAATGCTTTCTCGGGGGGTTACTGAGTTTTCTTTAGATTTAGATTTTATAGAGTCTGACTCTCTGCTGCCTTCGCCTCAATCTGCCTATTTGGCTTTGTTTTCGCCTTCCGCTTCACCTTCGTCTTCACCTTCTCGTCCTACTTCTTTGCTGTCGGGGTCCTCATCTTCTGCTTACTCTGCCTCATCGTCATGTGAGGGTCTGTTTGTTGGGCTAGAGTTGTTTTGTTATAATTATTTAAGCTTGTTTAAGGGGTCTAAGGCAGAAGTTTATCCCAAAATAATTATATCACCTAAGTTGAAAACATCATTAGGTGCTTGTATTGACAGGGGAGCTTTAATTGGCCGATCAATAAATACGGCTAGGCATTTGGTTAATATTCCACCCAACCTTATGACTCCTGATGCGTTTTCTAAAGTAGCGATAAGCCTATTTAAATCGAGTCCTAACTCTAATGCAGATGTTACCCTGAGCGTTTTAAACTTAGAGCAAATTAAAAAACAAAAAATGGGTCTTATTGTTGGTGTTGGCCAAGGGAGTCCCAATGAGCCCAAATTTATACATATCAGATATCGCCCCTTAGGTAAGCATAATAAGCTAAAAAAAACTTATGCGTTGATTGGCAAGGGTGTTACCTTTGATTCGGGAGGCTTAGATATAAAACCTTCCAGCGGTATGCGCCTGATGAAAAAGGATATGGCGGGTGCCTCAGCCGTATTAGGGGCCATGTATTACTTGTCACAAAGTAAATGCGACTTGCAGGTGGATGCATTTATTCCGCTTGTCGAAAATTCTGTTGATGGTCATTCTATGAGGCCAAGCGATGTTCTTATCTCTCGCAGTGGGCAGAGTGTTGAAATTCATAACACAGATGCGGAGGGGCGGCTGGTATTAGCTGATGCTATTGATTATGCTTTAACTCACAGCTCTGCCGAAAAGCCAGACGTTATTATTGATGTAGCCACTTTAACAGGAGCTATTAAGTCAACTTTAGGCTTAGAAATTGGTGGCATATTTAGTAACGATGATCAGCTCAGCGAAGAGCTATTAAAAGCTGGGCAGGCTTCGGGGGATTTGCTTTGGAGGATTCCACTATACTCTAAATATACATCAGGATTTTCATCTCCTTTTGCCGATGTTGTTAATGCAGTTGATGGATGGGCTTCGCCTATTACGGCAGCTCTTTTTCTGGAAAGATTTGTTAAATCCACAAGGTGGGCGCATCTTGACATTTATGGATGGCAAGATAAAGCGAGCGGACCTCTTTCTCAGGCGGGGGCAAACGGTCAGGCTGTATCATTGTTGATTAAATTTTTAGAGGCCCAATCAAATTAGAGTTAATGCCGCGTAACAAATTAATTTCTACGCCCTCAGAATGCCGGTCAGGCTAGATCTTGATTTTTTTCTTGCTATTAAGTCTTATAAAGTATAAAAAATCACGTTCGAACTTTAACATCACAGCGGGGTTGAATAATTCAACTCTTTGCAGGAGGATCTTATGGCAAAAAAAGTAACAGGCATGATCAAACTGCAGATTCCGGCAGGGAAAGCAAATCCAGCTCCTCCCGTGGGACCGGCGCTTGGTCAACATGGTGTAAATATCATGGAGTTTTGTAAACAGTTTAATGCTCGTACGCAGCAATTGGGAGATTCAATCATTCCAATAATTATTACTGTATATCAAGACCGATCATTTACATTCATAACCAAAACGCCACCCGTGTCCAATCTGATAAAAAAGGCAATCAAACTTGAGAGCGGCTCAAAAATGCCTCAAAAAGATAAGGTTGGAAAAATTAAAAAGGCCGAAGCTATGAAAATCGCAGAAACAAAAATGCCTGATCTTAATTGCATGAAGGTAGAGTCTGGTTTTTCACAAGTGGTAGGTTCAGCTAAATCAATGGGCATAGAGCTTGTTGATTAACGGAGGCAAAAATGTCAGGTAAAAGATTTATTAATTTGCAAAAACAGGTTAAGCCTCAGGTTTATACAACTGATGACGGGCTTGAATTAGTAATTAAAACAGCAACTGCTAAATTTGACGAATCAGTAGAGGCAGCTTTTCGCTTGGGTATCGACGCTAAGCAGGGAGATCAGCAGGTTCGGGGCGCTGTTTCTCTTCCTAATGGTTTAGGTAAAGCTGTTCGGGTATTGGTATTTGCCAAAGGCCCTAAAGAGGCTGAAGCAAAAGCAGCGGGAGCAGACTTTGTTGGATCAGATGATATTGTCCAAAAAATTACAGGAGGATGGCTCGATTTTGATAAGGTCATTGCCACTCCTGATATGATGGCGACCGTGTCAAAAGTGGCAAAAATTCTTGGGCCTCGTGGTCTTATGCCAAACCCTAAAGTCGGAACAGTTACCATGAATGTTGGAGAAGCTGTTTCTGCCGAAAAAAAGGGTAAAATGGATTTTCGAAATGATAAGACGGGTATTGTTCATACTATTATTGGCAAAAAATCAATGGGTAAAGACAAGCTAAAAGAAAATTTTCTTGTATTGATGGAGGCTATTCAAAAAGTAAAGCCTTCATCTTCAAAGGGGATTTATCTTAAAAGTATTACTCTTTCCTCTACGATGGGTCCTGGAATAAAGCTTGATCCAGGCCAGTATATAAAGTAAGGGTATAGATCCTGTTATTAAAACTAAGTCGATGACCACTGGTTTGCCTTGTGCAATTAATGGCCCCAAAGCCGCCCGTAGAGACAGAGTTAACCCAATCGGTTTTTCTCTTTTTCAGTGGTCCTCGCTAATTGTAGGAGGCAAATATGATTACAAGAGAAACAAAAAAAGAGTTAATAAGCTCAGTATCAAATTCATTAAAAAGTTCAAAAGCATTTTTCTTGGTCGACTTTAAAGGTCTTAAAGTTGAGCAGGTTACTAGCCTAAGAAAAAAACTCTTTCCGCTTAAAGGCGAAATGAAAGTGGCTCGCAATACGCTAGCCACTATTGCACTTAAAGGTGAAGGCGTTACCGATGAGTCGCTAATGAATGCCCTTGAAGGTACAAATGCATTTGTTTTTGCTTTTGAAGATGCAGCATCGGTTGCAAAAGCAATTCATGAATATTCAAAAGACAATGAAGCGTTAAAACTTAAAAGTGGATACATGGAAGGTAAGGCTTTGTCTGCTAAAGATGTTACATTTTTAGCTACTCTGCCATCAAAAGATGTCCTGCGGGCTCAGTTTCTTGGGGTGCTTTCAGCGCCGGCTTCGAAATTTGTTCGAACGCTTAATGAGGTTCCTGCCTCATTGGCAAGGGTATTAAACTCAAAAGCAGAGCAGGGTTAAATTAAGGATAAAATAATTAAGTAAAATTAAATTAAAGATAACAAACTGATCACAGATCAAATAACTAAGGAGGACTTATGTCATTAACAAACGATCAAATCGTAGAAGAGCTATCAAAAAAAACTGTTCTTGAGATTGCAGAGCTAGTAAAAATGCTTGAAGAAAAATGGGGTGTTTCAGCTGCGGCTCCTGTTGCTGTTGCTGCTGCTGGTGGCGGTGCTGCTGCTGCTCCTGCTGAAGAGAAAACAGCTTTTGATGTTGTTCTTAAAGAAGCTGGTGCTAATAAAATTAACGTAATTAAAGAAGTTCGCGCAATTACAGGTCTTGGTCTTGCTGAAGCTAAAGCTTTAGTAGAAGGTGCTCCTAAGAATGTAAAAGAAGCTGTAGCTAAAGATGAAGCTGAGAAGATGAAAAAGACATTGGAAGCAGCTGGCGCAAAAGTTGAACTTAAGTAATCTACTTTGATATTGTATTTTTTAACATGGGGGTTCATGCGTTGAACCTCCATGTTGATTTTTTTTTAAAGTCGTGTTTCTAATCAAAAACTATCGTGGGGTTGACAGGCTCCTCCGCTCAAACAGCCTGAGATTTCTAAATATTTATGCTGGTAATTTTTTATGATTGAGGAGTTATAGATGAAAGAAGCCACGATCACGGGTTCTAATCTTCGTTTGCGCAAATCGTTCTCTAAAAATCGACAACCAATAATGATCCCTAACCTGATTGAGCTTCAGCGATATTCGTATGAGCAGTTTTTGCAAAAAGACGTTGATTCAGATCGTAGACAGGAAATGGGGCTTCAAAGTGTTTTTCGATCTGTTTTTCCAATTACAGACTTTAATAACACAGCTCATCTTGAATATGTTTCATATGCGTTTGAGGCGCCTAAATATGATGTTGATGAGTGCCGTCAGCGAGGAATGACTTTTGAGTCGGCATTAAAGGTAACACTTCGGTTGGTTGTTTTTGATGTTGACGAAGAGACAGAGGCTCGTAGCATTCGCGACGTGAAAGAACAAGAAATTTATCTAGGCACTTTGCCCTTGATGACAAATAATGGTTCATTTATTGTTAATGGGGTTGAGCGCGTTGTTGTTTCTCAGTTGCATCGTTCTCCCGGTGTATTTTTTGATCACGATGGTGGAAAGGCTAATGCCTCCGGAAAACTCTTATATAATGCACGAGTTATTCCTTATCGTGGTTCTTGGTTGGATTTTGAATTTGATCAAAAAGACCTTATTCATGCCCGTATTGATAGGCGAAGAAAGTTTCCAGCCACCGTCATACTTAAGGCCCTTGGTTATACGACAGATCAATTATTAAGTTATTTTTACGATATTGACGAAATTCATATTCGTGGAGATCAATTTTTCAGAAAGCTTGATCTTGAGAGAATGTCGGGACAGAGGGCTTTATCAGATATCGTTGAGCCAAAATCAGGCGAAGTTTTAGTAAAAGCAGGGCGCCGTATAACTCGTGCCATAGTTAAAAAAATTCAACAGTTAGATATCAAGGAGCTTGAGGTTTCTTTTGATGAGCTTGTCGGACGAGTGTTAGCTCGTCCCATCATCGAAGAAGATACAGGTGAAATCATTATTGATTCTAACGTAGAGCTAGAAAAAGCCCATATTTTAAAAATTAAGGAACTTGGAGTTCAGAATATTCATGTTATCTTTTTTGATGGATTAACTGTAGGTCCATTTTTAAGAAACACCCTTCTTGTCGACAAGGTATCGAGTCGTGACGAAGCGCTTATACGAATTTTCCAACAGCTACGTCCTGGTGAGCCTGTTTCTGCAGAGGTTGCAAAAACATTCTTTCAGCGATTGTTTTTCGATCCTGAAACCTATGACCTGTCTGAAGTTGGTCGTATTAAAATCAATCATAAGTTTTCTATTCCTATGGATGAGTGTCCGCCTGATTTTAGAGTTCTAACTCCTAAAGATATTTTAGCTTCTGTTAAATATCTAGTGGACCTCAGAAACGGTAAAGGCATAGTTGATGACATTGATCATCTTGGTAATAGGCGTGTGCGATCAGTCGGTGAGTTGCTAGAAAACCAATTCAGGATTGGTCTTGTTAGGATGGAAAGGGCGATTCGTGAGAGGATGAGTCTTCAAGACCTTGAAACGATGATGCCTTACGATCTTGTTAACGCAAAGCCTGTTAGTGCGGTCGTGAAAGAGTTTTTTAATTCTTCTCAGCTTTCGCAGTTTATGGATCAGACAAATCCCTTATCTGAAATCACCCACAAGCGAAGATTGTCTGCTCTAGGACCTGGAGGCTTAAGTCGTGATCGGGCGGGATTTGAAGTGCGAGACGTTCATCCTACGCATTATGGCCGAATTTGTCCGATTGAAACTCCAGAAGGGCCCAATATTGGTCTTATCTCGTCTTTAGCAACTTATGCTCGAATTAACCAGTATGGATTTATTGAAACCCCCTATAGAAAGTGGGAAAATGGTAAACTTTCAGCTGATATCGTTTATCTTTCTGCTCTTGAAGAAGCGGGGCAAGTCATTGCGCCAGCTCCGCGTGATCTTGAAAACTTTATTAAAGAAGATACCCGTGTAATTTCAAGAAAAGATGGTGAATATATACCTGCAGAGCGAGATGGCATTTCATTGATGGATGTTTCTCCTGCTCAGTTAGTATCAATTGCCGCAAGTTTAATTCCTTTTCTTGAGCATGATGATGCTAACCGTGCCTTGATGGGATCAAACATGCAACGGCAGGCAGTTCCATTGATTCGTTCAAAGTCACCATTGGTTGGGACAGGGGTCGAAAAGCTGGTTGCAAGAGATTCTGGCACATCAGTTGTTGCTCTAAATGATGGAATTATAGAAGAGGTTGATGCCTCTCGAATTGTGGTTCGCAGGCTTGCCAAAGGCGGAGAGCTTGGGGCCAATGTTGATATTTATAATTTAACAAAATACCAAAGAACAAATACCAACACTTGTTTTAATCAAAAACCAATTGTTCAAAAGGGTGATATCGTAAGAAAAACTGAAATTATAGCCGACGGTCCCTCAACAGAGCTTGGTGAGTTGGCGCTGGGGCAAAACGTGATTGTCGCGTTTATGCCTTGGATGGGGTATAACTTTGAGGATTCTATTCTTATCTCTGAAAGACTTATTACAGATGACGTTTACACTTCTATTCATATCGAAGAGTTTGAATGTCTTGCTCGAGACACAAAGCTAGGAAAAGAAGAGATCACAAGAGATATTGCCAATGTCGGAGAAGAGGCTCTTAAGGACCTAGATGGATCTGGTATCATTCGAGTCGGAGCAAGCGTAAGGCCTGGTTCTATTATGGTTGGTAAAGTAACACCAAAAGGCGAATCGCAATTGTCTCCTGAAGAAAAGCTATTAAGGGCAATTTTTGGAGATAAGGCAGGAGATGTAAGAGACAGCTCGCTAAGGGCTCCTCCCGGGGTTTTTGGAACCGTAATTGACGTTCAGGTTTACAGTCGCGATGGCGCAGATAAAGATCCTCGAATGCTTGAAATTATTGGTGAAAAAAAGACGAAGCACGAAAAAGATTTTAAAATTGAGCAAAACGTTATTAGAAATAACGCGATTGAAAAATTAAAAGGCATAATCATTGGCAAAAAAACAACAGGGGTTCTTCTTAGTGAGGACGGGTCTCAAAAGCTTTTAACAAAAGGCCAAGAAATCACATCTGCAGACTTAGAGTTAATTCCCTTTGATTTGCTTATGTATATTCCTCTTGAGTCAGAAATTGAATATCAAGTAACACGTATTGTAGACGGTGCTCGTAATCAATTAGAGGCCATTAAAATGGTTTATGAAGAAAAGATTGAACGCCTAAGAAAGGGTGATGAGCTGCCTCCGGGTGTTGTTAAAATGGCAAAAGTATATGTTGCTATTAAACGAAAACTTCAGGTGGGAGATAAATTTGCGGGTCGCCATGGTAACAAGGGTGTTGTCTCTAAAGTGTTACCACTTGAGGACATGCCCTTTTTGGCAGATGGAACTCCTGTCGATATGGTTTTAAATCCACTCGGTGTTCCTTCTCGTATGAACATTGGACAAATTTTAGAGTGTCACCTGGGTTGGGCTGCTAAAAATATCGGTTCTCAGCTTGGTGGTTATTTAGAAAATTGGCATGCTGAAAATGCTCGTAAACGTTTGTTAGAGGTTTTTAGTGATCCAGAAATTCAAACAAAAATTCAAAATGCAGATGAGAAATCATTAAAAAACCTTGTTGTTAAAGTTAAAGATGGAGTTCACGTTGAAACTCCTGTGTTTGACGGAGCAAGAGAGTCAGATGTAAAGGCGTTACTTAAGCAGGCCGAGCTAGAATCGACAGCGCAAAGTATTTTATTTGACGGAAGAACAGGTGAAGTCTTTAAAAATCCAGTAACAGTTGGTGTTATGTATATGTTAAAACTGCACCATTTGGTTGAAGAAAAAATTCACGCGCGTTCAATTGGGCCCTATTCACTTGTTTCTCAACAGCCCCTCGGTGGTAAATCTCAGTTCGGGGGTCAAAGATTGGGAGAGATGGAAGTTTGGGCAATTGAAGCCTATGGCGCTGCTTATTCG
The DNA here is from genome assembly GCA_020720425.1 of Bdellovibrio sp. Taxonomy (GTDB): domain Bacteria; phylum Bdellovibrionota; class Bdellovibrionia; order Bdellovibrionales; family Bdellovibrionaceae; genus DYOP01. Next base: position 26,982 of record DYOP01000011.1, read on the forward strand.
CTGCAAGAGTTTTTAACGGTTAAGTCTGATGATGTTGCCGGTAGAACTCGAATGTATGAGAGCATTGTTAGAGGGGAAAATCTTCTAGAGCCTGGATTGCCAGAGGCATTTAACGTTTTAATTAACGAATTAAAAGCGTTGGCATTAAATGTTGAGCTTATGGAGTCAGATCTTTTATCTGATCCTGTAGAGGATGAAGATTCTGATGAATCAGGCGAAATGGGTAATCACTAATCTCAAAAAAAGGAGCACACCTTGAGAGACTTGTTAAATTTTTTTGATAAACCAAAAGACCCCCTATCAATTGAAGGGGTCAGAATTTCTCTAGCATCACCAGAAATGATTCGAAGTTGGTCTCATGGTGAAGTTAAAAAGCCAGAAACTATTAATTATAGAACATTTAAGCCAGAGCGAGATGGATTGTTCTGCGCTAAAATTTTTGGACCAATTAAGGATTACGAATGTCTTTGCGGTAAATATAAACGAATGAAGTACCGCGGAGTCATTTGTGAAAAGTGCGGCGTTGAAGTTACCCAATCTAAGGTTAGACGCGAAAGAATGGGGCATATTGAGCTGGCTACTCCGGTAGCTCACATTTGGTTTCTTCGTTCTTTGCCGTCACGTATAGCAACAATTTTAGATATGTCTCTTAAGGATGTTGAAAGAGTTCTGCACTGTGAGGCCTACGTTGTCGTTGATCCTGTGGAGACTCCACTTGTTTCGGGTTTAGTACTTTCTGAGGAGTCTTATCAAGCCGCGCTTGATGAGCATGGGCCTACTTTTAAATCAGGAATGGGGGGAGACGCAATCAGAGAACTTTTGCGTAAAATCGATCCTGAATACTTAGCTAGAAAGCTAAGATTAGAGTTATCTGAAGCAAAATCTGATGCGGCAACCAAGAGAATTGCTAAACGTTTGCGAGTTATCGAAGCGTTTAAGGCATCAAAAAATAAACCAGAATGGATGATGGTTGAAGCGCTTCCTGTTTTACCTCCTGATTTGCGACCTCTTGTTCCCCTTGACGGAGGCCGGTTTGCCACTTCAGATCTTAATGATCTTTATCGAAGAGTGATCAATCGTAATAATCGATTAAAGCGTCTTCAAGAGCTTAATGCACCAGAGATTATTATTCGAAACGAAAAAAGAATGCTTCAAGAGGCTTGTGATGCCCTACTTGACAATGGGCGACGAGGTAAAACATTCACCGGTCCTAACAAGCGTCCTCTTAGGTCATTAAGTGATATGCTTAAGGGTAAGCAGGGGCGATTTAGACAGAACTTACTAGGTAAGCGGGTTGATTATTCAGGTCGTTCAGTTATTGTTGTAGGACCTAATCTTAAACTTCATCAGTGTGGTCTGCCCAAAAAAATGGCGCTCGAGCTGTTTAAACCCTTTGTCTACAATAAATTAGAAGAGCGTGGTTTGGCAGGGACGATCAAACAAGCCAAAAGGCTTGTTGAGCAAGAGTCAGTTGAAGTATGGGATATCTTAGCAGAGGTTGTTAAAGAGCATCCTGTATTGCTCAACCGTGCGCCTACGCTTCACAGGCTTGGAATTCAAGCATTTGAACCTATTCTACACGAGGGAAAGGCGATTCAGTTGCACCCTCTTGTTTGTACGGCATTTAATGCCGACTTTGATGGTGACCAAATGGCGGTTCACGTTCCTTTGTCTATTGAGGCTCAGGTCGAAGCGCGTGTTTTAATGATGTCAACAAATAACATCCTTTCTCCCGCAAATGGAAAGCCGATTATCAATCCATCTCAAGATATTGTTTTAGGGTTGTACTGGATGACACGAATTCGACCCGGGGCTCATGGAACAGGAAAGGTATTTGCTTCAGTCGAAGAGGTTATATCGGCTCATGAGCATGGAACTGTTGATTTGCAAGCATCAATTAAAGTTAGAGCTCGAGGAGCATTGCAGGAGACCTCTGTCGGTCGAGCTATTTTAAGCGATATTTTGCCTGACCTAGTGCCCTTTAAAGAAATAAATGTAGTTCTTACGAAAAAGCAAATTGCAACTTTAATTGATAGAAGTTTTCGTCTTGCGGGCGCTAAAGCAACCTGTATTCTTGCAGACAAATTAATGGAGTTTGGATTTAAGTATTCAACTTTGGCAGGTTTATCAATTTGTATCGATGACATGGTTATTCCCGAATCTAAAGTATTGCGTTTAAAAGAATCAGAGGCTCAAGTAGCTGAAATTCAAAAACAATATGATGAGGGTTTAATTACTGACGGTGAAAGATATAATAAAGTTGTAGATATTTGGGCTCAGGCTTCAGACAAGGTTGCTAAAGAAATGATGGTTAAGATTGAAAAGCAAAACTTTGTTGTTGATGGTAAAGAGTTTGAAGGTCCTTCGTTTAACCCTATTTATATTATGGCTGATTCGGGAGCCAGGGGTTCTGCCAATCAGTTAAGGCAGCTGGGAGCCATGCGAGGTCTAATGGCCAAGCCTTCTGGAGAAATTATTGAAAGTCCTATTACGGCAAATTTCCGCGAAGGACTAAACGTTCTTCAATACTTCATATCGACTCATGGTGCTCGTAAAGGCTTGGCCGATACGGCTTTGAAAACAGCCAATTCAGGTTATTTAACACGAAGACTTGTGGATGTTTCCCACGATGTGGTAACAACTGAGCAAGACTGTGGAACTAAAGATGGCCTAGAGATGGGCCCACTGATGGAGTCAGGTGAGATTATCCAGGCTATCGGTGAGCGGCTTCTCGGAAGAACGGCATTGGGAGATGTTACTGATCCCGTATCAGGTGAACTGATTGTTTTAGATGGTCATGAAATTGATGAGTTAGCTGTTCAAAAAATTGAATCTTTAGGGCTTGAAAAAGTTACTATTCGGTCGCCACTGACTTGTCGTTCAAGACGTGGAATTTGTATTAAGTGTTATGGTCGTGATTTGGCACGTGGAGCCACGGTTAGTCTTGGTGAAGCTGTTGGTATTATTGCCGCTCAATCTATTGGTGAGCCGGGAACTCAGTTAACAATGAGAACCTTCCACTTAGGGGGGGCAGCGTCTAAAGCTGTTGAACAGTCAATTCACACGGCTAGATATGATGGTACTGTTAAGCTGTTTAGCACTCAGGGTGTGCCTAACCGCTCAGGTAAGCTGACAGTTCTTAATCGAAACGGGGAAATTGTTATTTTTGATGATTCAGGTCGGGAGCGTGAGCGATTTAGACTTCCTTACGGCTCAGTGTTAAAAGTGAGTGAAGGTTCTGCTGTGAAAAAGGGAGATGCCCTTGCCGAGTGGGATCCCTACTCAAATCCGATTATTTCAGATGTCTCAGGGCGAGCTCAATTTCAAGATGTTATTGAGGGTGTTACTATGTCTGAGCAGGTTGACCCTGTGACTGGCTTTGCTACCAAAGTAATATCTGAATTTAAATCGTCAGAGTATAAACCAGCTGTTATTATTGTTGATGAAAATGGTCAGCCCTTGCAAATTCCTGGTCGAAACATTGCAGCGCGCTATTCAATTCCTGTAGGTACGCATTTAACAATTGCTGATGGCGATATTATTCACTCGGGTGATGTCATTGCTAAACTTCACAGAGAGGCTTCAAAAACAAGAGATATCACCGGAGGTCTTCCTCGAGTAGCTGAGTTATTTGAGGCTCGAAAGCCTAAAGATGCAGCTGTTATTGCTGAGATTGATGGTTACGTATCATTCGGAAAAGATGTCAAAGGAAAGCAAAGAGTTATTTTAAGCCCTGATGTGGGTGAGCAAAGAGAATACCTTATTCCAAAGGGTAAACATCTCGTTGTTCGTGAAGGGGAGTATGTAAAGGCAGGCGAACCGCTTGTTGATGGATCTACCAATCCGCATGATGTGCTTGCCGTTTTGGGCGAAAAAGCTGTTGCAGCCTATTTGGTTAATCAGGTTCAAGAGGTTTATCGATTGCAGGGTGTTTCTATAAATGACAAACATATCGAAGTTATTGTAAGGCAAATGCTAAGCAAACTGCAAATTGTTGAGCCAGGTGATACAACCTTTATTTCTGATGAGCAGATTGAAAGATTTGCATTTGAGGATGAAAACTTAAGAGTTTCAAATGAAGGCGGAAGAGTTGCTGTTGCAAGACCTCTTTTGCTAGGGATAACTCGCGTTTCTCTAAGCACTAACTCTTGGATTTCGGCAGCTTCGTTCCAAGAGACAACAAAAGTTCTTACTGAGGCAGCTATTCAGTCTAAGTTAGACCGTTTGATTGGCTTAAAAGAAAATATTATTATGGGACGACTTGTTCCTGCCGGCACGGGGGTGCCAGCTTACAAGCGATGGCGTGCAGTTGTTGCAGATGATGAGCAAATGGAGTTTGGATTGCCAACATCTGGTCTGACGGCGCCATGATGATTAATGTGTGTTAAAATAAATTTGATGTTGACGTCGGCCCAGAAAACTTTTAGAAGTTGCGGGTTCGGCGTTTATTTTATGTTGTTGAGGGAGATGTATGCCAACAATTAACCAGTTGATAAAAAATGAAAGAATTGTTCAAAAGCGCGACACAAAGTCGCCAGCTCTTGAGAGTTGTCCTCAGAGGAGAGGTGTGTGTACTCGCGTTTATACAACAACTCCAAAAAAGCCAAACTCTGCACTACGAAAGGTTGCAAAGGTTCGACTATCTAATGGGTATGAGGTTATTTCTTATATTCCAGGGATTGGTCATAATTTGCAAGAGCACTCGGTTGTTCTTATCAGGGGCGGCAGGGTAAAAGATCTGCCAGGTGTAAGATACCATATCGTAAGAGGTGTTTTGGATCTGCAGGGTGTAAATGGTCGATTAAGATCTCGATCAAAATATGGAACTAAGCGTCCTAAAAAGTAATTATAAAAATATAAATTGAGGTATTTTCTATGGCTCGCAGAAAAAAGTCAGTAAAAAGAGAAATGGTTGCCGATCCTGTCTTTGGAGACATGATGATAGCCAAATTTATCAATCGAATAATGATTCAAGGAAAAAAGTCAGTTGCTCAAAATCTTTTTTACGGAGCTCTTGACGAACTAAAAGACAAGGTTCCTGGCGAGGAGCCTTTATCGATTTTCAAAAAAGCTATTGAAAATTGTAAACCATCTGTCGAAGTAAGATCAAGAAGAGTGGGCGGTGCTACTTATCAAGTACCCGTAGATGTTCGACCTTCACGAAGACTTGCTCTTTCTATGAAATGGATTGTGGGTTACTCTAGAGATCGCGGAGAAAAAGATTTTGCAAAGCGATTAGCTGGCGAAATTATCGATGCCTATAATAACCGCGGTAATTCGATCAAGAAAAAAGAAGATGTTCATAAAATGGCAGATTCTAACAAAGCTTTTTCACACCTTAATTGGTAATCATTGGTTATATAATAAATGTCATGGCAAGATCCAGATAGTGTTGATGAGCTCGCTGCAACTCGAAATATTGGGATTATTGCGCATATTGATGCTGGCAAGACTACGACCACTGAGCGCATTTTATTTTTAAGTGGTAAAACTTATAAAATTGGTGAAGTTCACTATGGCGACACCGTAATGGATTGGATGCCTCAGGAGCAGGAGCGTGGTATTACTATTACAGCGGCTGCTACAACTTTTTTTTGGAACAATCACAGAATAAATCTTATTGATACTCCTGGGCATGTTGACTTTACTATCGAAGTTGAGCGCTCATTAAGGGTTCTTGAAGGCGCAGTTGCTGTTTTTGACGGAGTAAGTGGAGTTGAGCCTCAATCGGAAACTGTCTGGAGACAGGCAGATAAATTTCAAGTCCCTCGGCTATGTTTTATTAATAAAATGGATAGAGTTGGAGCTGACTTTGAGGCATCAATTTTGTCAATTCGTGAACGACTGGGCGCAGAGGCATTATGTATTCAGCTTCCTGTGGGAAGCGGGGAAACCTTTTCGGGTGTAATAGATCTTATTGAGCAAAAGTATTATTATTGGCCAGATGCCGGAGATGGTCAAAACTATGAGATTCAAAATGTTCCAGAATATTTAAATGAGCAAACGGCTAAGTACAGGCAGCAATTAATTGATAAAATTGTCGAATCTGATGACGCGCTGCTCGAGGCTTATCTTTCTGGCGAAGAGCCAACGCATGCCAAATTAAAATCGGTGCTTCGCAGGCTCGTAATTGGTCAATCAGTTTATCCTGTTTTGTGTGGTGCTGCCTTTAAAAATAAAGGTGTTCAGCTGCTTTTAGATGCTATTGTCAATTATTTACCAAGTCCTCTCGAGCGTGATGTGCTAACTGCTAGTTCGGTTATTGGTCAAAAGCTGGGAGCAAAGGTTGAGTGTCCTCTATCTTTTTCTTCAAAGTCGGTTTCTCTTGCTTTTAAAATTATGGCAGACCCCTTTGCGGGTTCTTTGACCTTTTTGAGGGTTTACTCAGGAGTAATAAAAGCGGGAGATCAGCTTTTTAATCCTAGAACCGAAAAAAAAGAACGAATTCAGAAGATATTTAAATTACACGCCAATCATAGAGAAGAAATACAAGTTTTAAAAGCAGGGGATATTGCTGGTGTAATTGGTTTAAAGAACTCGGGGACAGGTGATACTTTGTGTGATCCGTCTTTCCCGGTTGTTTTGGAGTCAATTACTCCTCCAGAGCCTGTGGTATCAGTTATTTTAGAGCCTAAGTCCTCGGGGGAGCTGGATAAGCTTGTTGCTTCTCTTCAGGTTTTAGTCAAAGAAGATCCCTCGGCGAGGCTGAAGACAGATGTTGAAACAGGTCAGCTTCTTCTGTCGGGAATGGGGGAGCTTCATATTGAAATACTTATTGATCGCTTAAAGCGAGAGCATAAGGTGCAGGTTAGCGTTGGTCGTCCCCAGGTTTCTTATCGAGAAACAATTAAGACGGTTTCCCGTGCAGAGCATGTATTTGATCGGGTCATCGCTGGAGACCCTCAATTTGTAGGTCTTACAGTCGAGGTTCTGCCTAAGGCGCTTTTGCAGCCTGCAGAAATAATACTTTCTCCAGAGGTCGAAAAGTTGCTTAGCGTTGAGCAAGTTTCAATTTTAAAAAGTGGTATTAAAGAGTCTCTAGAAACAGGTATTTTAGCTAGCTATCCTCTTTTGGGTGCTGAAGTTAAAATACTATCAATTCAGGTTGATCAGGCAAAGGCCTTTGGCGATATTGCAATAAAGGCTGTTTCTGCATTGGCTGTAAAAGAAGCCCTACTGGGGGCTAAGTCGGTACTTCTTGAGCCCATTTTCAAGCTCGATGTTGTTTGTCCAGATATGTTCGTTGGGTCTGTTGTATCCGATATCAACTCTAGAAGGGGGAAGGTTGTTGCTATTGATGTAGACTCTAAAAGGGGCTCTATTATTAAGGCGACCGTTCCACTTTCAAACTTGTTTGGTTACGCTACTGATGTGCGCAGCCTTTCTCAGGGGCGAGCAACTTTTGTTATAGAGTTTCTTGAGTATGCAGAAGTGCCAAAAAAACAGGCTGACGAAATACTTAAGGCGCTAGGAAGAATTTAAAACCCTAATGGTGAGAAAAGTTAGAAGTCCTAATTTGTTGTTCTCTTTATATAAAGGATTTGCTAATGAGAACTGGCCTTCCTGGCTAGAGGGAATAATATATTTTACCCATCTTATGTTATACGCCTAAATAAGCGAATCGCTGATCTCATCCTCAAGTCCACGCCGGTTGAAATATTTTCGTGATGACTGAAAGATGTACTCTTTATTTTATGTCTCACGGCGTATTAGAAGGGGGCTAAATTTTTCTTTGACATTTAAGTGCTGACTATTGCATAGTTCTCACTTCGTCAGATCCGCTTTAAAGGGGAACGTATGGTTAATCAGAAAATTCGTATTAGGTTAAAGGCATTTGACTACAAGCTTCTTGATCAATCAACCAAGGAAATTGTAGATACGGCAAAGCAAACAGGGGCAAAGGTGGTAGGACCAATTCCTTTGCCTACTCAAATAAGTAGATACACTGTTTTAAGGTCTCCCCACGTTGACAAAAAATCACGGGAGCAATTCGAGGTAAGGACGCACAAAAGACTGTTGGATATTATGGATCCTACCCAGCAAACAATTGATCAGCTGATGAAGCTTGACCTTTCAGCTGGTGTAGATGTCGAAATCAAGCTTTCACAGGCTTAATCAAGAGGTAACTTATGTCAGAAAACAAATCAGAAAGCATTGAAAATCAGGAGTCCCTAAAGGCGGAAGTTCGCTTAGGTGGCTTATATTTCTACAAAGAGGGCATGAGCACTTGGTTTGATGAGCAAACTAGGACTGCAACGGCTGCAACTGTTCTTAGGCTGGAGCCTACGGTAATTACTCAAATTAAGACGATAAGCACCGATGGCTACGACGCTGTTCAGCTCGCTATTGGTTCAAAAAGTGATAAAAACGCAAATGCAGCTCTTTTAGGTCATATAAAATCATCAGGCATGCAAAAGGCTCCTCGAATACTTAAAGAGGTTAGGCAGGCGGCGCCTGAGGGGGCCGAAGTGGGCTCTAAGATTTCAATCGACTCCTTAGTGGTTGGTGACAATGTTAAGGTGATTGGAGTCTCAAAAGGTAAGGGATTTGCCGGTTCTGTTAAGCGTTACGGATTTGCTGGCGGACCTGCATCTCACGGCTCTAAGTTTCATAGGCAGCCGGGCTCTAGCGGCAATAGAACATGGCCAGGAAGGGTTATGCCAGGTAAAAAGTTTCCAGGCCATATGGGCGCTAAGACTGTTCAAACTAAAAACCTAAAAGTTTTAAAAATTGATGTAGAAAATGGATACATAGTAATAAGCGGAGCCGTTCCTGGCGCTAGAAATTCACTTGTTGCCGTATTTAGGGGTTAATTATGTTAAAAGTAGAACTGTTTAATTGGGAAAATTTAAAAAATATTGGTGAGTTGGATTTGCCAGCAACCTTGTTTGATGTTGAGGTAAAGCCACACGTTTTAAGTGAAGTGATTCGATGGCAGCATGCGAAAGCCAGACAGGGTACGCATATGGTTAAGACCAAGGGGTTGGTTAGCGGCGGAGGCAAAAAGCCATTCAAGCAAAAAGGAACGGGAAACGCCAGGCAGGGGTCAAATCGTTCTCCTCTTATGCCTGGAGGTGGTAAAGTGTTTGGTCCCGTCCCTCGAAGCTATGATTACGCATTGCCAAAAAGATTTCGAAGGTCGGCATTATGCATGGCCCTGACATCGCTCTATAAAAATAATAAAATTTATGTATATGAAGAGTTCTCATCAGACGGAAAAACTAAAACAGTAGCTCAAAAGTTAAAAACTATTGGTTTAGAGAAGGGTTTAATTCTTGATGGGAAGCGCCATGATCTTCTTGCTAGAGCTACTCGTAATTTGCCTAAAGTGAAATATATTGACTCGGTGGGTTTAAACGTTGAAGACCTGCTTCGCTATAATCATCTTTTAATTTCAAAGCAGGGATTAGAAGCCTTAAAGACTAGGTTGGAGGCGTGATATGAAAACAGTAAAAGGCGCAATCGTTACAGAAAAAACTGTTAAGCTTAATGAGTTAGGAAGATACACATTTGAAGTTGATATTGCTGCCAACAAGGCTGATGTTAAATCGGCAATTGAATCTGTGTTTGGTGTAAGTGTTATATCGGTAAGAACGATGATTTCGCGTGGAAAAGCGAAAAAATCTAGAAAAGGACTTCAGCTAAAAGCTAAAAAATGGAAAAAAGCAATTGTACAAGTGGCAGAGGGCCAAAAAATTGCTGCACTAGAAGGGGTTTAGAATGGGTTTAAAACATTTTTCATCACGCTCGCATGGGTCTCGGTTTAGGGTTGGTTTTGATTTTTCTGATATTACAACTAGCACTCCCCAAAAATCATTGCTTGCGCCTTTGAATAAAAAATCAGGCAGATCTAATCATGGTCAAATCTCTATCCGCTATAAGGGCGGAGGCGCAAAGCGAAGATATAGATTGATTGATTTTATCAGAGCTATTGATGATGTTGTCGGAACAGTTAGAACGGTTGAGTATGATCCAAATCGATCTTCTCGCATCGCCTTAGTTGTTTATTCAAATGGAAAAAAATCATACATACTGGCTCCGGTTGGTCTTAAAGTTGGCGATAAGGTTGTTAGTTCATTATCTGCGGATATTAAACCAGGCAATGTTCTGCCCTTATCTGGAATTCCTGTTGGCACAACGATTCACAACATTGAGCTTAGGCCTGGTAAAGGTGGGCAGATTGCAAAATCAGCTGGTACTGCAGCCACTCTAGTTTCTAAAGAAGGCGAGTATTGTCAAGTTCGTTTACCCTCTGGTGAAGTTAGGTATATTCTTTCAAGGTGTCTTGCTACTATTGGCCAAGTAGGAAACTTGGATCAAGAAAATATTTCTTTTGGTAAAGCGGGCGCTTCTCGATGGAGAGGTATTAAGCCAAGAGTGCGTGGAATGTCAATGAATCCTGTTGATCACCCCTTGGGTGGTGGAGAAGGAAGAGGCAAGGGGCATCATCCAGTAACTCCTTGGGGACAGCCATGTAAAGGGTTTAAGACAAGGCATAATCCAAGAACTGATAAATTTATAATTAAGCGGGGAAAGTGAGAATACTATGGCACGTTCACTAAAAAAGGGACCATTTATTGATCATCATCTTTACGGAAAAATTCAGACTGCTATCGAAAAAAGCGATAAGAAGGTGATAAAAACTTGGTCAAGACGATCGACAGTGTTTCCAGAGATGATAGGACTTACATTTGCTGTGCATAATGGCAGAAAGTTTGTTCCTGTTTATATTACAGATAATATGATTGGCCATAAGCTTGGTGAATTTGCTCCAACAAGAACTTTTGGTGGTCACCCAGAAAAAAAGGCTGCGGCTCCGGCTGCTAAAAAATAAAGAGGATTTAGTATGGAAAACAATGTATCAGCTAAGCTTAGTCATGCGCGAATCGGGGCACAAAAAGCTCGATTAGTGGCAGACCTTGTAAGAGGAAAAAACGTTGATTTAGCTCTTCGTATGCTAACTTTTTCAGATAAAAAGGGCGCCGTTATTTTGAAAAAACTGATTGAAAGCGCTGTGGCTAATGCTGATCAGAAAAAGACAATGGATATGGATAAGTTATTTATTCATACCCTGATGGTAAATGAGGGGCCATCGCTTAAAAGATTCAGACCAAGAGCTCAGGGGCGAGCTTATGGGGTTAAGAAAAAGACTAGTCATATTATAGTTACACTTGCAGAGAGGTAGTTGTGGGTCAAAAGGTTAATCCGATAGGTTTTCGTTTAGGGGTAATTAAAACATGGGATTCTCGATGGTATGCAGCGCGAGAAAAGTATGTTCAAAATTTTCAAGAAGACATTTTACTTAGAGATTACTTGTCAAAAAAATTAAAAAATTCGGCAGTGTCAAAAATTGATATTGAGCGAGCTGCTAATAAAGTAAAACTTATTATTAACACAGCTCGTCCTGGTATTGTTATTGGTAAAAAAGGTGCTGGTATAGATCAGCTTAGGGCTGAGCTACAAAAACTAACAACTAATGATGTGCATTTGGCTATCAGTGAAATCAGAAAGCCAGACATGGATGCGTTACTTGTAGCTGCAAATATTGCGTTACAACTAGAAAAGCGTGTTTCTTGGAGAAGGGCAATTAAAAAGTCAATCCTTGCAGCCACTAAATCTGGAGTCAGAGGAATTAAGATTCGAATTTCTGGAAGACTTGATGGGGCTGAAATTGCACGATCAGAATGGTATAACGAGAAGAGTGTGCCCCTTCATACATTAAGAGCAGATATTGACTATGGAACAGCCGAGTCACTTACTGCTTATGGGATTTTAGGGGTGAAAGTTTGGATTTATAAAGGTGATATTTTGTCAATTAAGGAAGCCCAGGAGGTAGGCCGTGCTAAGTCCTAAGAGGGTAAAGTGGAGAAAGCAGTTTGTTGGTAGATCAAATGGTTTAGCATACAGAGGATCAGATTTATCATTTGGTGATTTTGGTTTGCAAGCTACTGAAGCCGAGCGAATGACGTCAAGACAGATTGAGGCAGCCCGTATTGCAATTTCAAGATCGATTAAGCGAGGTGGAAAAATCTGGTGTCGCGTATTTCCTGATACGCCTGTTACCAAAAAGGCCGCAGAAACAAGAATGGGATCCGGCAAGGGAAATCCTGAGTTTTGGGTAGCTCGAATTCTTCCTGGAAGAATTATATTTGAAATGAATGGAGTAACTCGGTTACAAGCTGAAGAGGCTTTTAAAAGGGCTGCTTATAAGTTGCCATTTAAGACTCGATTTATTGAGAGGGAATAATGAAATACAATGAAGTAAAAAGTTTAAGTAAACAGGATTTAAAAAAACAAGTGACAGAGCTAAGAAAAGCAAACACTGAATTGAAAATTAAAGCGGGTCTTGGAAGACTTGAAAATCCATCTGTCATTAAAAAAAATAGGGTAATAATAGCAAGATTATTGACAGCGCTTAATTTAACTGCTTAGTACTCATGTCTACTATATTATATGGAGCTAAAAATGGAAAATAAAAATATTGAAATTATTTCGCGAGGAAATCGAGCCTCTTTTCAAGGAAGGGTTGTAAGCGATAAGATGCAAAAAAGTCGAGTTGTCCTAGTGGAGCGAATAGTTAAGCATCCAAAATATGGTAAGTACGTAAAAATGGGTACTAAGTTTGTTGTTCATGATGAAGATAATACTTCTAAAATTGGTGATTTGGTTAAAATTGTTGAATGTCGCCCAATGAGCAAGTTAAAGCGCTTTCGCATAGAAAAAAATTAAGTTCTAAGGAGATTGATTTATGATTCAGATGCAAACAATTCTAAAAGTTGCAGATAACTCTGGGGCCAAAGAGGTTATGTGTGTTAAGGTTCTTGGTGGTTCAAAGAGAAGATATGCATCTTTAGGTGATATCATTGTTGTGTCAATTCGAGAGTCCTCACCCCAGTCTAAACTAAAAAAGGGTGATGTGGCTAAGGCAGTTGTTGTCAGGATGAGAAGACAGGCGCGCAGGCAAGATGGAAGCTATATTGCATTTGATGACAATGCAGTTGTTTTGCTAAATGCATCAAAAGAGCCCGTAGGAACCCGTATATTTGGGCCTGTTGCAAGAGAGTTAAGAGCTAATCAGTTTATGAAGATTGTTTCCTTAGCGCCAGAAGTTTTGTAGGGGGATTTAATGAGTCGATTAAAAGATAAATATAAAGAAGAAGTTGTACCAGTATTAATGAAAAGCATGGGTTATAAAAACATCATGCAGGTACCAACGCTTGATAAAATTGTAATCTCGGTTTGCACATCTGAAGCCGTGCAAAACCCAAAAATATTAAATCAAGTTGTAGAGGAAATTACTTCAATTGCTGGTCAAAAGCCAGTTGTTACGAAGGCCAGAAAAGCTATTTCAAATTTCAAACTCAGGGCCGGGCTTCCTATTGGAGTTATGGTAACGCTAAGAAAAGAGAGAATGTGGCACTTTTTAGACAAGCTTCAAAGCTTAGCAATGCCTCGAGTTCGTGACTTTAGGGGGATATCACCTAGAGGGTTTGACGGGCGAGGAAATTTTAATATGGGACTAAAAGAACAAATTGTTTTTCCTGAAATTAATTATGATAAAGTGGAAAAGATTAGAGGAATGAATATATCAATTTGCACAACTTCAAAAACTGATGAAGGAGCAAAAGCTCTTTTAGAATCGCTCGGTATGCCTTTTAGGACTAGATAGGAGAGGGGATAGAATGGCTCGTTTAGCAATGATCAATAAAAATAATTCAAAAAAAGCATGGATTATAAAAAATGCAGCAAAGCGCTTAGAGCTACGATCTAAAATGAAAGATCAAGCGATAGGTGCTGAAGAAAAAATGGAAGTTCAATTCTTGCTTCAGAAGTTAGGGCGAAGAACTAGCGCTACTCAGTATCGTAATCGCTGCCATCTAACAGGCCGCTCAAGGGGTACTTTAAGAGATTTTGGATTAGGTAGAAATATGTTTAGAAAACTTGCTCTAGAGGGTAAATTGCCAGGTGTTCGCAAGGCGAGTTGGTAGTAGGAGGATTCAATGGATACAGTTTCTCAGTTTTTAGTAGGTATTAAAAATGCAATGCTTGTCGGTAAAGATAAGGTTGATATCCCTTCGTCTAGAATGAGGGTTGCGCTTGCTACAATCCTTAAAGAAAAAGGATGGGTAAAAGACTTCCGTTTGGCAGATGATGGCAAGCAGGGGTTAATGAGAATTTATTTAGGTTCAAACTCGTTCGCTGGAAACTTTTTAAGAGTGAGTAAGCCAAGCAAAAGGGTTTACATTTCTAAGCAAAATATTAAATCAGTAAGATCTGGGCGCGGATTCTCAATTCTCAGCACTAATGTGGGAGTTCTTTCTGATGATCAAGCAAGACAGAGAAATGTTGGTGGCGAGTTAATTTGTAATATTTGGTAAGAGGTAAATTATGTCTAGAATTGGAAAATTGCCAATAGCAATACCAGAAAAAGTGAAAATTGAAAATGATAAAACATCTGTTAAAGTAACAGGCGCTAAAGGAAGTCTTATTGTCAATCTTCCGGCGTGTATTAATTTTGAGCTAGCTCAAGGAAATGCTTTACTTTCTATGAATGCAGAGCGTCTAGAGCAGGATAAGGCAGTAACTAAGTCAGCTTTTGGTTTAACAAGAACGTTGCTTGCTAATGCAGTAAAGGGTGTCTCGGAAGGCTTTTCCGTTGGCTTGGAGCTAAATGGTGTTGGATACCGTGCTGCAGTTTCTGGCAAGGTGTTAGAGCTTGCGCTTGGCTATAGTCACTCTATTAAATTTGATATTCCCACTGGAATTGAAATTAAAGTGGATAAGCAAACGCAAATTGTAGTTGTTGGCGCAGATAAAGAGCTTGTTGGGCGTGTTTCAGCTAAAATTCGGAGCTTTCGTCCACCAGAGCCTTACTTGGGTAAGGGTGTAAAGTATGTGGGTGAGAAGATAAGAAGAAAAGCTGGTAAGTCTGGTGGAAAATAAACCTAAAAGGATAGCAAATGAAAATTAAAAGAAATAAAAAAACTTCTGATCGTGTTGTCTCTCGATTGGTAAAAAAAGCTAGAGTGAGAAATAAAATTTCTGGTAGTGCTGAGCGACCTAGGGTATGCATTTTTCGAAGTAATTCTCATGTGTATTTGCAAGTTGTTGACGATGTTAAGTCGGTAACGTTGCTTTCTGAGAGTACAATAAGCTTAGGTTTAAAGGGAAATAAAGAGTCAGCTAAAGCTGTTGGTGCAAGCCTTGGTAAAAAATTATTTGAAATGAATATTTTAAATATTGTTTTTGACAGGGGCGGCTATAGATATCACGGTCAAGTTTCATCAGCTGCTGATGGTGTACGAGAAGCTGGAATTATTTTTTAATTTGGAGTTCATATGGAAATTGAAAAGGCGAATTTATCAAATAGCGGATCAGATTTAGACGAAAGAGTTGTTTCTATTCGCAGGGTAACAAAAGTTGTTAAGGGTGGAAGAAGATTTTCTTTTTCAGTTTTGGTTGTAGTGGGCACTCATGATGGGACTGTTGGTTTTGGATCTGGAAAGTCAGCAGAAGTTCCAGAAGCAATTAATAAGGCCACACGAAGTGCAAAAAAGAATGCATTTAAAGTAAAGCTTAAAGATGGAAGTATTCCTCACGAGGTAACTGGTGAATATGGAGCCAGTAAAGTTATTATGAGGCCTGCCAGTGGGGGGACCGGAGTGATCGCGGGAGGAGCTGCTCGTGCGTTACTTGAGGCCGTAGGTGTTAAGGATATTTTAACCAAATGTATCGGATCTAGAAACCCCTATAATGTTATTAGGGCTACATTAGACGCTCTTGGGCAGCTTTCATAATTCGAAGGAGATAAAAATGGCATTTAAAGTTACCCTTATGAAAGGGCTTAGCAGAAAAACTGACACACAAATTAGAACATTAGAGGCATTGGGACTTAGAAAGCGGCATCAATCAGTACTTGTTAATGATACTGTGGCAAACCGAGGGCAAATCTTAAAAGTTCAGCATCTACTTAAGGTAGAAAACATTCAAAAATAATGAGGGCGCAATGGATTTAAGTAGCTTAGTTTCAAAACCAGGAAGTCGTACGTCTCCTAAACGTCTTGGAAGAGGGCGTGGATCAGGTTTAGGACAAACATCTGGTAAGGGGCACAAGGGGCAGCTAGCGAGAACAGGTGGGAAAGTAAGAAGAGGTTTCGAAGGTGGGCAAACGCCACTGTCTAGAAGAATGCCTAAGCGTGGCTTTTCAAACGCTGCTTTTTCTTTTGATGTTATTAGTTTTTCTTTGGATTTTCTTGTTTCTAGATTTCCAGAGGGTGATATAACTGTTGAAAGATTAATTGAAGTTGGTTTAATATCATCCAATCAAGCAATAAAAATTATTGGCGGTAAGGCTGTGTTTACAGCAGAAAAAGCACTCTTATCGAGATCTTTTAAGGTTGACCTTGTTAGTGCAAGTGTAAAGTCCATTATCGAGTCTAATGGTGGAAAAGTAATACTTCCTGAGTAGTTAAACATGGGGGGAACATGGATAGTTCTATAGTTAACAGGATATTTTTTACAATTTTAGCCTTGGCCGTTTATAGGGTCGGTGTGCATGTTTCTGTCCCCGGAGTTGATCCATCTGCTGTTGCCTCACTGTTTTCAGGCCACAAAGGCGGAGTATTAGGTATCTTTGATACCTTTTCAGGCGGAGCGCTAGCTCAATTTTCTGTTTTTGCATTGGGTATAATGCCATACATTTCAGCATCAATTATCATGCAGCTACTTTCGGCATCGGTACCTACTTTAGAGGCATTAAAAAAAGAGGGCGCTAGTGGCAGAAAAAAAATCTCACAATATTCAAAAATTTTAACTCTTATTTTGTGCATAGTTCAGGGCTATGGGTTAACGACTTGGCTGTCATCATCTTCTGGGGCATCTGGGGAGTCAGTAGTTATTGGCTTGAATTCTCTTATACCGTTTAAAATTTTGGCCATAACAACTCTTACGGCAGGAAGCTTTTTTCTAATGTGGGTTGGAGAGCAAATTACTGAAAAAGGAATTGGTAACGGTTCGTCATTAATTATTTTTACAGGAATCGCCTCCTCAGTTCCAAGAGGGGTCATGTCTTTCTATGAATTGCTTGTAAATGGAGAGCTTGCTTTGGCTTTGGGTATAGTTGCCCTTCTAATATTCACAGCAGTTTTAATTGGTGTTGTTTTGATGGAGACAGCCCAGAGGCGTCTTCCTATACAATACTCACAAAGAACGGCAGGTCCTGGAGTTGGAAACACTCCTTCAAGCCACTTGCCTTTAAAAATTAATTTTTCTGGTGTTATTCCTCCGATTTTTGCATCAAGCCTTTTGTTGTTTCCTTCGACATTAGCTCAATTTATGGACTCATCAGTTTTAAAAAACCTTCAAGATTCGCTTAACCCTACAGGGGTTATTTACAATATACTTTTTGTAATCCTAATTGTCTTTTTCTCATTTTTTTATATGGAAGTTGTTTTTAATCCCAACGAAGTAGCTGAAAATTTAAAAAAATACGGTGGCTTTGTGCCTGGTGTTCGCTCGGGTAAAGCTACAGCAGATTATATTAAAAAGGTTATGTTTAGGATTGGGGTTGTTGGAGCGGCTTATTTAAGCATTATTTCTGTAATGCCTGTTGTTTTGATGCAGACATTTAATATCCCCTTTTATTTTGGGGGAACATCTCTTTTGATTTTAGTAGGTGTTGCTTTAGATACGGCTCAACAAATTCAGACAGCGATGATGTCAAGTAAGTATGATTCTGTTTTAAAGGGTGGAAAGATTCGCTCGCGCCGAGTGGAGTTTAGATGAGTTTAGTGTATGTTCTTTTGGGTCCTCCAGGCTGTGGGAAGGGGACGCAAACTGCAATGCTGAAGACAAAATTGAGTTCAGTTGCATCAATAAGTACGGGAGATATGCTTAGGGCCTCTATTTCTAAAGGTGACAACCTTGGGTTGAAAATTAAATCAGTCGTAGAATCCGGTCATCTTGTATCTGATGATTTGATGTTAAATGTTGTAAGGCAGTCTATTGAAGAGGCAGTTAACAATCAGCTTTCAGTTATACTTTTGGATGGCTACCCGCGCACATTGGTTCAGGGTCAGCAAATGGATTCAATTTTGAGTGACATGAAAGATAAAGCTTCATTTGCTGGCGCTATAAATTTTGGTATTAATCATGAAATATTGATCAAAAGGCTTTCAGGAAGATGGATCTGTAAAAATTGCGGTGCAATATTTAATGAGTATTATAAGGCGCCAATTAAAGAGGGAGTT
Organism: Bdellovibrio sp.; assembly: GCA_020720425.1. GTDB lineage: Bacteria > Bdellovibrionota > Bdellovibrionia > Bdellovibrionales > Bdellovibrionaceae > DYOP01. The sequence goes on from DYOP01000011.1 coordinate 45,230, forward strand.
TGCGATATTTGTTCTTCGCCTCTATTTAAGCGAAAAGATGATAATGCGGATGTGGTGGAAAGCAGATTAAAAGTATACGAAGAGAATACCTTTCCTCTTATAAAGTTTTATCAGGACAAAAATTGTTTGTACAGCGTTGATGCTGAAAAGTCAGAAGAGGATTTGGCTCAGGATATAATAAATATTTTAAAAAAACGGTAGACATGGGATGCGGCTTGGTGATATGAAGTCAATCTTCTTTGTCTGAGAGGAGTCTATTATGAAGGTACGTCCTTCTGTTAAAAAAGTTTGCAACAAGTGTAAGGTAATACGTCGTAATGGCGTACTAAGAGTGGTTTGCGAAAACCCTAAGCACAAGCAAAGGCAGGGATAAGATGGCTCGTATTGCAGGTGTTGACCTTCCAAAAAACAAAAGAGTGGAAGTTGCTTTAACATATATTTATGGAATCGGAAGATCGAGGGCTTTAGAAATAATGAAAAGCCTTGGAATATCTTCTGTTTTAAGAACGGACAACCTGACCGATGAGCATTTAGCTCAGATCAGAGGATACCTTGAAACCAACTTTAAGGTTGAGGGTGATCTAAGACGTGAAATTGGTCAGGCTATTAAGCGATTGATTGATATAAATAGCTACAGAGGCTCTCGTCACAAAAAGGGATTACCAGTCAGGGGTCAGCGAACACGAACGAATTCTCGTACTCGTAAAGGTCCTCGTAAAACGGTTGCTAACAAGAAAAAAGCTGTATAATTAGGAGATCTAGATGGCTCAGCCAGAAGTTAAAAAGAAAGTTAAAAAAATTGTTACTTCTACTGGAATTGCAAATGTTTATGCAGGCTTTGGTAACATTCTTGTGACCATTGCTGACCCATCGGGGGCAACTGTTGCATGGTCGTCTGCCGGTGTGATGGGATTTAAAGGAAGCAGAAAAGGGACTCCTTTTGCGGCTCAAGTAACAGTAGAGGACGCTTGTAAAAAAGCATCTGCACTTGGAGTAAGGGCTCTTGATGTAAGAGTAAATGGTCCTGGCGCAGGAAGAGAGCCTGCAGTAAGGGCAATGGCCGCAGCAGGCATGAAAATTTTATCACTTCGTGATGTTACGCCAATACCGCACAATGGCTGCAGGCCTCCAAAACGAAGAAGAGTATAGGGAGTTTTATGTCAAAAGCAGCACAATCTGTATGTAAAATGTGTCGAAGAGAGAATACTAAGCTTTTTTTGAAGGCTGAAAGATGCTTTACCGATAAATGTTCATTTGAAAGAAGACCGTATCCCCCTGGTCAGCACGGTCAGGCAAGATTAAAGTTTTCTGAATTTGCCCTTCAGCTGAGAGAAAAGCAAAAGTTAAAGAGGTATTACGGTTTGCAGGAGAAAAATTTTAAACGATTTTTCTCTATTGCAGAAAAAAGCACGGGTAACACAGGGGAATCATTTTTAAGTCTATTAGAGAGAAGGCTGGATAGCGTTGTTCATGCTATAGGCGGTGGAGCTTCTAGAAGACACGCTAAGCAGTTAATTTCACATGGGCATGTATTAGTTAACGGTCGTAGTGTCAACGTATCATCATTTATAGTTAAGCAGGGTGATGTTATTTCGATTTCACAAGCGTCTCTTGAGATACCTACTGTGCAATTAGGACTGGCTTCATCTCAGCGTAAAGAAGCGCCAGGCTGGCTTGAAATTGATAAGGCAAAAGCTACGGCAACAGTACGAGCTTTACCACAGAGATCAGATGTGTCTGTTCCAGTTGAAGAAAGACTCGTTGTTGAATTTTATTCTCGATAATTACCATTGGGGGATTGATGCAGGATTTTTATTATAAGTTTTGGAGAGAGTTAATTAGTCCAAAATCGGTCGACACAGAGAAGGAGTCTAAAAGTGATGCTTATGCAAAATTTTTAGTGCGTCCTCTTGAGAAAGGATATGGCGTTACCCTTGGGAACTCATTAAGAAGAATATTGCTCAACTCAATGATGGGTTCAGCTGTTAGCGCAGTTAAAATTGATGGCGTAAATCATGAGTTTAGTCATTTATCTGATGTCGTAGAGGATGTAACAGATATTATTTTAAACCTAAAGTCGGTTCGCTTTAAGCAAACTGATCCAAATCCTCAGGTTGTACGGATTGAAAAATCAGGGCCAGGGCAAGTGACTGCTGCTGATATTGTTTGTAACGATAAGGTGATGGTTATAAATCCAGATCAGCATATTGCCACCTTGGGCCGCAATATTACTTTTAAATGTGAACTGGTTGTTTCTTACGGTCGAGGATTTGCTTCTGCTGAGGATGTAGCCTCAAAAGAAGTGGGCTGGATTTATGTAGACTCGCTTTACAGTCCAGTTAAAAAGGTAAATTATCAGGTAACTGCGGCGCGAGTAGGTCAAAGAACTGACTATGATGCATTATCTTTAGAGGTTTGGACAGATGGTTCTCTTCGTCCTGAAGAGGCGTTATCCTTAAGTTCAAAAATTTTAACAGAACAGCTTAATGTATTTAAACTTGTTGGTGAGTTTAAAGAGCCTCAAGGTGTTGAGGTTAATACTCATGGACTTTCGCTTAATGAAAATCTATTTAGACCTGTTGAAGATTTAGAGTTATCTGTTAGAAGTGCAAACTGCTTGAAAAATGCTAATATACGGTATATTGGCGAGCTTGTAGTGCGCTCTGAATCTGAGATGTTAAAGACTAAAAACTTTGGAAGAAAATCGCTTAATGAGATTAAAGAGATTTTGGGTACAATGGGCTTGGGACTAGGTCTTAAGATTGAAGGTTGGCCACCGGTAGGCTGGGATCCTATGTATGGATTTGGAGAGAAGGAACGACAATAGAATTAGAGGTTATATATGTCTAGTCATCGAAGAAGAGTAAAGCATTTTTCAAGAGATTTTAATGCCAGAAAAGCTTTAATTGCTGGTGGTGTTGTATCGCTTATCGAAGTGGGTAGAATTAAAACTACTTTAGAGAGAGCTAAAGAAATAAGAAGACAAGCGGAGAAGCTGGTTACTTTGGGTAAAAAGGGAAATGTGAATTCTCTTAGGCTTATTTCTGCCAGACTTATGGGAAATGTAGATCAGTCTAAAAAGATAATTAATGAGATTGCACCTAAATTTAAAAACCGAAATGGTGGATACACTCGAATTATCAAAATGGGGATTAGAGTTGGTGATAAGGCCCCTATGGCCCTGCTTGAATTTGTCGAGTAAATTATAAGATTTTTTATACTAAGTGAGTTACTAGATTGTTAAGACTGTTGAAATTCTTCTTTAGTCGTGTCCATCATATCCTCATCATCAAGGGGGATTGCTAGCCATGAGGCATCAAGTAAAAAATGGTTAATCAGTTGTGATTTTTTCTCATCTTTTTTAAGATAGGTCGTTGGGTGAGTACAAACGTAATCGACTCATCGACAGCAG
>DYOP01000145.1 GCA_020720425.1 Bdellovibrio sp.
GAGCCCCTGGAATTTTTAAAAATTGAGTCAGCCCATCCCAATGATTAATCACATAGTTCATAGCTGAACCGAGGGTTGAGTTTGGTTCAACTTCTTTAGATTCAAGACTATGATCTAAAAACACTTTAAGCTTTTCCATCAGAGGACCACTTTTAAGTTGATGCTCTTCGAGACGTTCTTTATCTGTTAGTTTGCGAGCGATACAGTCATTATCGACCACATAGACTTCAGAAATAATATCAAGTACAAATTTTGATTCTTTTTCGAATTTTTCATTCAGATCAAAAAACTTTCGGCGAGCATGAGATGAGCAAAAACACTCAACAGTTTCGATGTTCTTTATTTTGTTTGTAGCAAGAGCATCGGACATAATAATGGGGCGATTTGTTTCAGTCCTCTTTTCAAAAAGTTCAGACAATCGTTCACCACTATAATTTCGCCCTGTCATATAGAGAATTATTCGCCGATTATCTTTGACTGAAATAATCCCAGATGTATACATGGCCTTTCTGGCCTTCTTATCTCGCAATTTGTCTTTATTTTCTTTAATGAGAGATAAAACTCTATTTTTCGTATCGTCCTGATAAAAAAGATCACCCTCTGGAGCAATCTTTAAGAAATATTTCCATAAAGGTTGAAGAATATTGGCCAAAAATTCAAGCAAATCCCACTGTGTTGATGCGGGCATTGGGATATAGAGCTGTTTTTGTAATTTTTCGAGGCGATAAAGGGGAAGTGAAAGTCCATATTTTAAAATAGCGATGATCGCAATTGATCTTGCATCATATTTAGGTGCATTTTTACCTTCAAAATTTGCTTCAAAAATTGTTCCACAGGCATTGCAGCGAAGCTTTTCTGTTTCATGAATTTTGGCAGACAAGGGAGCGCTTCCTGTAATACGAATATGGATTCCAGGATTATTGGTATTGTAAATTTTCCCCATACCGCATTCAGGACAAGAATCACCGGGTTTTAAGCTTTCATGGGGATGGTTAATTTTTTGAGCACCGCCATAAGCCTCTTTTCCATTTTTTCCTTTATTATTCCCACGACCGTGCTTTTTCTTATTTTCATTATTTCCGTCAGTGCTAGAGTCGTCTTTACTATTTTTACTCGGATTTTTTTCAATTTTCTTATTGAAAATTTTACGTAGCCTTGCAATTGTAGTTTGCTTCATCCCTACAATCTCATCAAGGCGTACGATGGCCTTCAGTGCTGTTATTAAAAACTCTCTTAATTCTTTATCAATGTTAGAGTCTTCGATTTGAGCAATTCTTCTTGCGATTTCCTCTTCAGAAACCTCAAAATCAATTCTGTTTTTAACTTTTTTTATCATGCATTATTTGTTGCATAATTTTTACAAAAGGCCAACCACTAAGTTAAATATTCTTCCAGTTTTTTTGAAAACTTCCTGTCTTTATGTCACCATTATAAAGAAGCAGTAAAAAGTTTTTTGAATCTATTGCCGCAACTTCTTCTTCAGAGGATGGCCACCAAACAAGTTTACCTTCAGAAAATCTTTTTTGAAAAAGCCAAAAGCCTTGGCCATCATAGTAGATAATTTTAAAACCTTTCCGATGACGATTCGTAAAAATAAAAAATTTTCCTCCAAAAGGGTCTTCGTTAAATTTTGACTTTATAATTCCGCAAAGTGATTCGATGCCACATCTAAAGTCGATAGGGTTTATGGCCACAAGAATTTCGCTGGAAGGTGTGATCTGAATCATGCGAACACCTTAATAGTGATGCCAGAAACTTCAAATACAAGCTTTGGGCCAATCAAAGACTCAGTGTGACGATTTTCTTTCAGGGATTCCGAAATTTGAATTGAGGGAAGCTTGAAAAACTGTTGAGGCTTGTCATTTTCTTGCGGAGTCATAAAAGATCTTAAGCGCTTTGAGTTTAATTTAAGTTGTGATGAAACAACTCTTACGCTGTGGATATCTGCCAGAGCAGCAGCGTTACGCCAAAATTCAAGGGGCATATGTGCCGTTCGATGAGCTTTATTTGCTCTCCATTGGTCGATTTTTTGTAAAAGGTGATCAAGTTCTTGCATATTCATATCCTCGTTAAAAGTTTGAG
>DYOP01000068.1 GCA_020720425.1 Bdellovibrio sp.
TTATGATTTATCAAACCACATAGGTTGCCCGGAGGGTTTATCAATGACTATTTCATCTTCTTGCATACAAAGCTGACCGCCGATATAAGTTGAAATTGGTTTGCCCTTTACTTTCATATCATTAAAAGGGGTCCATGCGCTTTTTGAAACCATTTGAGAGTTTTTAATTACATGTTCTTTTTCGATATCTATTAATGTTAAATCGGCATCATAGTTGGGAGCAATTAAGCCCTTATTTTTTAGCTTAAAAGCTTTCACAACTCCCAGGGTCATTAATTCTGTAAATCTTTCAAGTGTTAATTTATGAGCGTTAACATGATTAAGCATAATTGAAACAAGCGTTTGCACTCCCGGCATTCCCGAGGGAGATTGAGGGTAGGGTTTTGCTTTTTCTTCAAGGGTATGCGGAGCATGATCAGAGCCGAGTGTGGTAACAAGACCTTGGGTAACCGCATCCCAAAGTGCCTTTTGATGGTTTAGTTCACGAATAGGCGGGTTTTGTTGGGCAAGAGTTCCTAACCTTTGGTAACAATCGGGTGCATGTAAGGTTAGGTGTTGAGGTAATACTTCAAAAGTAACCCATGGTTTAAATTCTTTAAGGGCTTCAGCTTCGTCTTGAGAGGTCACATGCAAAATGTGAATCTGCCGATTAAGTGATTTTGCAATTTTTGCAATTTTTAGTGTTGCCGAAAGCGCTGAATTCACACTCCTCCATTGAGGGTGTAAGCTAACATGGGGATTAGGTGGTAACTGGGATTTATTATGTTGTAAAATGTTTTCGTCTTCGCAATGAAAAGTAACTCGGTGTTGAGTATTTTTAAGTAAAGTAACCAAATCCTGATCTTGATCTAATAATAGCGTCCCAAATGAGCTACCCATAAACACTTTAACTCCGGGTGAGTTAGGCAGGGCCTCAAGCTTTGCGATGTGATCTAGATTTTCTTTTGCGCCTCCTGTAAAAAAAGCATAATTTGTCCAAGCTCGATCTTTAGCAAAACTCAATTTTTCTTCGTAGGCATTCAGAGTTGTTGTTGGAGGAAGGGTGTTGGGCATCTCAAATACACCCGTAATTCCACCTAAAAGTGCGGCTTGAGTGCCTGTAAATAAATCCTCTTTATGGGTTAATCCAGGCTCTCGAAAGTGCACTTGTGAATCAATTAAACCGGGTAAAACAATAAGACCTTTGCATGAAAATTCTTTTTCAAAACGAGTTGGACCACCGTTACCAATATGTACGATTTTACCATTTAAAAGATAGAGTGTAGACATCTCTCGATGCCAACCCCGCTGTGGGGTCCAAAATAGACAAAGGGCTTGGTTAAGTTTAATCATCAGCATTATTAGATCATATTTCTTATCCAGAGTCCAGTAACACTCGACCTATCCATTGACCCAAATAAAAGTTTTGGTGCACAATAAAGCCAGTGGAAAAAGCTATACTTTTTATTAGTCATCACAATCTTGTGATTATTCAGTCGTTAGCTGTTGGATTAGCACTGCTGATTTTTATTTTCGGAATGAGATTGTTTTTGAAAGGTTCGCCATCCTCCGCCTCTGAGTCTGGATTGGCTTCGTCTGAGTCAATAGAAAAGCTATTAAAAGAAGTTTTAGAAAAGTCAAAAAACACGGTAGGTCAGTTTCAAAACTCAGATAGCGGGTCACTGAGTTCTGAAAACTCAGCTCAGCTTTTAGATTTACAAAATGAAATTAAACAGCTTCAAGAGCACCTTATTGAAAAACAAAATCAAATTGAAGAGGCAAAGTCTCAAGCTCAAAGTGCGATGGGGACAAAAAGTAATCAGGAAGAACTTGAATCTAGGCTTAAAGAGCTTGAAGCCAAGCTAACAGAATACGAAATTATAGCTGAAGACATTGCCGATTTATCAAAATTTCGAGAAGAAAACGTTGTACTTAAAAATCAAATTAAAGAGTTGCAGCAAAACTCTGCAAATACAATTAAAACAGAAATGCCGCCTCTTGAAACTGTTGAATCAGAGCCCACGCCAGCACCACCACCCAGTAGTGCCCAAGAGGACTTAGCGATATCAGATGATATTATGGCAGAATTTGCTAAGGCTGTTGAAGATCAAAAAAGTGCCACAAGTTCAAAAAATAAAATTGAAGTAATACCGCAGGCACAAGATGATGATTTAATTGATAAGATTTTATCAGGGCAAAATCCTATGCCCGCTCAGAGCGAGACACCGCCTCCTGTCGAAGTCTCCGAACCTCCCCTTGTAGAGCAAGAAGAAACTGATGCTCAATTTAATTTAGATATGATGGTCAATGAGGCTTCACAGCTTGAGCAAATCCAGTCAGTTGAAGCTTTGCCCGGTGAAAACCAAATTGAAAAAGAGCTTGATCCCGATAAGTTGGCGCTTGAGGCCGGAGAACTAGAAAAGCTAAATCCTGACGATGAGGCTTTGCTAAATAAATTTGAGAGTTTTAAAAAGGAACAAAGTTAGGATGAGATTTAATTTTTTGAAAAAAGAGATATTTCTTGTTGTGGTTTTTCAGTTATCGGTATTTTTGCCACTGCAATTGTTTTCTGCTGGCCAGGACACATGGTCTGAAAAGTGGAAAGCAACTACTCAGCTCAAATCAAATGAGCTTTTAAAAATGATTAATTCAAAGCAGTGGTATGAGCGATCTGCAGCCCTGATTACCCTTTCAAAAAACAATAAAGCAGAGGGGCAAAGCGCTGCAAAAAAACTAATTTTAGATTCAGCCCTTCTTGTTCGGGCACAGGCCGCGCAAGTTTTATTGAATTCAGAAAGTCCAGCTGATCAAGAATTACTAAAGGAGCAGGTGTTTAATCAAAAAAATTTTTATCGAGGGCAAAGCCTATTTATCAGGCGGCAAATTATTATGGGACTTCCTCAGGAATTTATAAAAAAAGATACAAAATTTCTTAATAAATTATCACAAGATTCGGATCATCAGATTGTTAAATACGCAAAGTTACTAGCAAATAAAAAATCAACAATTATAATGGAGTAAAGCTTATGGGTAAATGCGAAATCGTGATTAAGCCAAATGGCGAAAGAGCGAATATTGATATAAATGGTGTGATTGATGAGGATTTTGATTTCACTCAGTATGTGATTAAAGATTATAATGAGATTGAGGTCAATTTGGCTGCGTTAAAAAGTATTAATTCTTGCGGTATCCGTGAGTGGATAAAATGGTTTAATACAAACCCCAAAGGCACGATATTATTTTACGAATGCCCTAAAATAATTATTGATCAAATAAATATGGTTCAAGGCTTTTTAGTTTCAAATGCAAGAGTCATGTCATTTTTTGTTCCCTATTATAATGAAGATGTTGGATCAGAGCTAAACGTATTATTTAAATATGGACAAGAGTTTACAGAAGATGGTGTAAAACCTCCGCAAGTAGTTAAAGACGATCAGGGTAATTTGCTAGAAATGGATGTAGTCGAATCCAAATATTTTAGATTTCTTAAAAAAGCATAATCAATGGAAAACCCTAAAGTTTTGATTCTCGATGATGACATCACTTTTTTAACAGCGACAAAAGAGTATCTTGTTAAAAAAGGTTATGATGTTGTTGCCGTAAACTCGGCTCAAGACGCCAAGGGATTTATAGAAGCAGAAAATATTCAAAATATCTTGATAGACTGTTTGTTACCTGCTGAAAGTGGAATTGATTTTGTTAAATCGCTTCGGCAAACACCCGTCGGCAAACAGTTAAATAAAGTTATTTTAACGAGTGCCTATTTTACGGACCCCTCTTTTATTAAAGAAGCATTTTCTGAAACGGGGGCAACTGATTTTTTAGTTAAGCCGTTTGAAATGGAAGAGCTTATTGCTGCTCTTCCCCCCGCTGTTGGCAATATTGATAAAGTCGATGGGATTAGACTTTCAAGGCGTAGACTGTACGAGGTATTTTCGTCAGAAAAAAGAGACCCAAGATGGCTAACAAAGTTGTTAGAAAAAATTGAATCTCTCCATGGGTTTGATTTGCCATTGATATATAATCTAATTTTAGAAACTCAGGTGAGTGGATTTCTTAACTTATCAAGCGAAGACGGTCGAATTTTTGGTGTTACCTTTTGTAACGGAAAAATTGTTGGTGTTGACTTTGATGACAAAGAAACTTTTCTGGGAAAAATATTAATTGAACATGGATTTATTTCGCCAGGGGATTTAGAAAGTGTTCTGATGCGAAAAGGAACTCGCAAATTAGGCGAAGCTTTAATTAACGAGTACTATATCAGCCCCCATGCCTTACAAATTGCGATGATCGAACAAATGGGCCTTAGGCTTTCACGAACAATTGTTGATCAAGAAGTAAAACTTAATTTTGTTCGCTCTCAAATTGAAGAGCAAAGTCCATATATAACAGTTGACCAGGTTGGTGTATATTTACATGATTGGGTTATTTCAAAGTTAAATCTATATTGGCTCAGAGCCCAGCTTGCTGAGTGGAAATATTCAAAAATTAAAAAGCATACGAATTTTTCTGAGCGTCTTAAAAACATTAAAGAACTCGTGCTTTTTAAGACCTATTCAGTCATGTTTCAAGAAATTATGAGCGAAAAGTCCCTTGGGCAGCTTATCGAAAAATATGCTAACGAAGAAGAAGTATTTTTGAAGATCATATATTTTTTATTAATGAAAGGTGCTATTTATTTTTCAGATGAAGGGGGGCTTGGGTCGCAGGACTTAGCAACTTACTTAGATAAAATCGAATCTGGTATTAATTCAAATTCAGAAGATAAATGGTTAGAAATAATTTCTCAGGCCTTAGGTGTTAGCTTCCAATCTAAATCGTTATTACATGATCATTTTTTAAACTCGCTTCGACCATTTGAAAAAAATAAGGATACTCAAATCAAAGAGCGAGCAAATAAATTAATGTTAAAAACAGAAGCATTTTTTAACGCCAACTCAAATTATGATGCAAAAAGACAAAATGAATCGACACCTAAGGCTGGGCCCCAAAGTAAAGCCTCGTTACCTGGAGAAGTAAATCCACTGGATGCTGTAAAAATCCATATTTCAAAAAATGAATTTGATATGGCTTATAAGCTTTTAAATGCTATTTCTCAAAAAGGTGCCCCTATTGCAAAGTATAATCTCTACTATACATGGGTTTTATTGGGAATCCAGATGAAAAAAAATCCTAATCAAAAAGTGATAACTGAATCTAATGAAATTAAAAATTCATTTATGAAAATTACGCCCGAAGAAAAATATGACCCAATTTATCATTTTCTTTTGGGGCTTAATTATAAAATGAAAGGCCAGCTCGAAATGGCTCTTAGAAGTTTTGAAAAAGCTTTGGCTTTAGATGCCCAATTTATATTTGCTCGTCGCGAAATGATGTTACTTAGAGGTGATCAAAATAAAGTAACACCATCGGGTGATAAAGATCTAAAATCATTAGTTGGAAATATTTTTTCAAAAAAACGTTAGTTGCTATTCTTTTTATCCTAGTACTGCGACCATTTAATTTTTGCCGGTTTTGGTCCTGCATTTCTGCGGCTTAAATCGAATGGACCTTCTCGCGACGAAAGGCCCGTGTAAAGTATAAATACAAAACCTGCAAAAATTAAATGGTCGTAGTACTAGGGAACGGCCATCCATTTAAGCCTAGCCCAATGCCAAAGACGTCTAATTTTTTAAAGAAGAGATGACTTGGTTAATAAGAAATCTTGCCATGCGCATTTTAGTCATAAAATCTTTTTCTGCGGGTATAACGACTCGCTTGGGGTGATTTTTCCAAACTCTTAAAATGGATTGATTAATGCTAAGAGCCTCAGCGGGGGATTCGATACGAATTGGGTTACTCGAGTCATATCCGGTTTTACAAGCCGAATCGAGATGTATAACCCAATCGTATTTACTTAACTCACCAGCTTCGCTGGTTTTGAGCGCATCAAAAAAACTAACCTCACTTTTTTCGGGCCAGTAGGCAAGGCCATCAAGGCTTCCGCGATCACACACAATAATTTTTTTAGGATTAAGTGCTGAAACAATATTTTCTGATTCGACTTGGACATAATAGATTGCTTTTTGTATATGGGTTCTGGCCTCGGGAATATCTGATCTGTGAAAGCCGCCTCTGTATAAAATCGAGGCTGATTCGGGCACTGTGGCTATAAGATTGTGAAACTCTTTTTGTAATACCTGAATGAGCGTAGTTTTACCAGCGCTTGGGCCTCCGGTCAGCACAATTTTAGGTGGATTATTCATAAAATGAGTCCTTGGCTAGAGTCGTAGGATTGTACTTAATTTGTTTAATTAATATCGCGCATTGATTTTTAAGTTCTAGGGGACAGGTTATGGTAACAGCAACATTATCTTTAGATGGCTTTAAATATTGAACTAAAATTTTATTGCCATTTTTAATCTTTAAAAAAATAATATCATTTTGAAAATGAGATTCAAGTATATCAATACCAAGTAGGCCATACTCTTTAATAAAGCTGGGCAAGGTTGCACTTTTTACCTTTATATTTAACATAGAGCAAGAGGCCGAGATATTAAGATTTTTTTCAAAGTAGTTTAGAGTTACCATTGAGCCCAAACAAGGTTCATTAATTTTAAGCTCTGCGGGGTCGATTTTCCAAAGTGTTAAATCGGGAAAGTCTAAAAGCAAATCTTTATTTAGGTGCCACTGTTTGTTTAAATGCTTACTTTGCGAAAACGAGCCCCATCGTATCAACCCAAAACTTTTTATTGGATGTTGTAATAAAAAAAAGCACAAAAGCATGAAAAATTTTCGTCTCACATCTATTATATTACACAGGTTGAGCTTATTAATAATCTGATTTAATAAGAGCTTAGACTTTAGTCTTTAATCTTTAGTCTTTTTCTAAAAGGAGTATTAAGTGTTAAAAACTCAACTCATTCTGGCTCTTTTGATTACCTCTTTTTTAATGTCTTGCCAGCCAGGCTCTTTGTTTGATCCGATGTCAGCCAATGATACGAAGGACCAGAGTTTGTTTTCAGATCGGATTCAAAATTCAACCCATTTTTTTGCTATCGTAAAATTAAAATCCCCCGCGCTTTTAATCTCTGCTACTTACGAAGAAAATAAAAAACCAATTGTTGATTTAAAGGCAAAGCAAGCCGTTTTAAAAGAGCAAGAGGAGTTTGAAAAAAGCTTATCTACTTTAGCTCCTCAGTCTAAAATTGTGTTTAAATATCGCTTAACTCTCAATGCCATGTATGTATATGGCCCTATAGCTGAACTTGCAAAAATTAAAGAAATTTCAAATGTGATTCAGGTCGAAGAGGAGTCTGTTTTTAAACTGCCAATTAAAAGTGCTTTACAAAACATAACGAGTGACACCATTTTAGCATCAACAGGTAAATGGTCAAAAGCTAATTCCGTTAAATTTATTGGTGCTGAAATCGCCCACCAAAACGGAATTAAAGGTCAAGGATTAAAGATTGGAATTATAGACACAGGAGTTGATTACACCCATAAAATGTTGGGAGGTTCTGGATCTCCAGAAGTCTATTCGGCTTTAGATCCTGTGAAACCGAATGAACATTTTCCTAACAGTAAAGTGGTTGGTGGAATTGACCTTGTCGGTTCTGTATTTGCCCCAGACAGCAAAGATTTATCTCTTCGAATACCTAAAGGTGACCCTAACCCAATGGATGAAAATGGTCATGGAACACATGTCGCGGGATCTGCCGCAGGCGTAGGTGACGGAGTTAATACTTACTCAGGTGTAGCTCCTGATGCCGAAATATACGCGATAAAAGTTTTCGGAAAATCTTCGACTTCTGATACGGTTGTCATTTCAGGTTTAGAGTTTGCGCTTGATCCTAATGGCGATTTAGATCTGCAGGACAGTCTTGATGTCGTAAATCTAAGCTTAGGCGGGAGCTTTGGAGGCCCTAAGCTTTTGTATGCCGAAGCTGTTAAAAATTTTGTTACCAAAGGCAAGGTTATTTTTGTCGCAGCCGCTGGTAACTCAGGAGATATTGATTTTATTACAGGATCTCCGGCCACAGTTGATGAAGCTATTTCTGTTGCGGCTTCTGTTGATAACTCAGCTCATAACTGGCAAAAACCCGGTATAATTTTGGCTGGCACAGAAGGCTCTATCACTGTTGAAATAAGTGAGGCCGAATTTTCTTCTCCCATTGATGATCTGACACTTTTAGAATCAGAAATTGTAAGTGCCGGATTTGGTAACAGCCCTTATTCCCCAGAAGAGGCTTTAAAAATTAAAGATAAAGTAGCTTTAATATCAAGAGGTCAAAACCCATTTTTAGAAAAAGCGCTGAATGCTCAAAATGCAGGAGCAAAAGCCGTAATCATATATAATAATACAGAAGGCCCACTTATTAAAATGTCAGGAGAGGTTGGGCAAATTCAAATTCCTGTTATGATGATAACTTTAAATAACGCCAAATGGATTTTAGAAGGCTTAAAAGTGGCTCCTGTAAGTGTTAAAATGGGAAGTGATATAAAAATTGAAAAATCAAACATAGTAGATTCTATTGCTTTATTTTCATCTAAGGGGCCTCGCTCGGGTGATCTTAAATTAAAACCTGAAATTTCTGCTCCTGGGCAAGATATTGCTTCAGCCATGCTGGGTTCTGGCTTTAAGGCTATGATTATTTCGGGCACATCAATGGCCTCGCCTCACGTAGCCGGAGCTATGGCTTTAGTTAAGCAAGCCCACAAAGACTTATCTCCCCAAGAGCTCAAAGCCCTTATTATTCAAACAGCAAAACCTTTATTAAATGCAGAGAGCAAAATTTATTATCCATTAAGTCGTCAGGGCGGAGGGCGTATTCAAGTTGATCAAGCCATTGACGCTAACTATTTTGCCTTACCTGAAACTTTGTCACTAGGACTTATTCAAATTGATAATAAAAAAACGATTCGAACTAAGGTAACACTTGTAAACAATGACGCTCAAGTTAAAAAAATTAAGATTGGCTTAGAAACGGCATTTAAAAATGCAATTAAATTAAAAGGGCAAAATGAGTATATTGTCTCGGCCAAATCAAAAAAAGATATTTTTGTTGATTTAGTTTTGCTCTCATCTGAATTTAAAAACGGACAAGAAATTGATGGGTGGGTCACATTAACCTCATCTAAAGAAGTTAATTTTATTATTGAAGATCAAACATTGCGAGTACCCTTTTTGGGAGTCATTAAAAAAGCTTCTTGGGTTGAGTCTGTTGGCAATCAGGTCAAAGTTGATTCGGATTTAGTTTCGAGTCAGGGAGCTGCGGCCAAATTTGAATTAATTAATAAATCAACTCAAGTCGGAAGAGCTTATTTATTTAATTATTTAGGGGCCGATGCTCGTAAACAAGACTCGTCTTTTAGCCCGAGTGTCAGTAAAGCTTGTGACATTCAAAGCGTTGGATACCGAATTATTAGTACTGAAACGGGTAACTTATTGCAATTGGGCATTAAATTTTATAATCCAGTAACTCATTGGTACGACTGTGAGGTAACAGCGTTAATAGATTCTAATGATGATCAAATAGCCGAGCAAGAGTTAGCTCAAATTGTTGCTATGAACTTGCCAGGGCTCGAAGATTTTTTTAAGGAAGATCCTTCTTCGATAGCTTCAATCCTATTTGATGCTAAGGCGATAAGAGAAATTGGTAAAATGGGGGAGCCTGCATCGTATTCAAGTACTGTAATAGATATTTTAAAAGGAACATCTGAAAGATATACAAATGTGGTTATTTTAGAAGCCGATGTAAATCTTTTGGCCCGTCATCCCAGCGGCAAACTATCAGTTAAAATTGCCAGCCAAGATTATTCAAGTCTAACGGCCGAGGCTGATGATTATTTTACTTCTGAAAAAGGTCAATGGCTTGATCTTTCAGTAGATATTCATGATCAGTCCTATATGGAAATTCCAGAGTTTCTGACTGTTTCTAATCAGGCCCCAACTCAAGTGGATTTAATTATGGGGACGGCTCAGGCGCCACTGCTTATTTTGTTACCTGACAATCTGACTAACTCTTCTGAGGTTAAAGAGGATATGGGTCAAATGATATTAATCCCTGAATTTTTAAACAATTAGTTTGTTTTGGGCAGCTTGAGTTTTATCTCAAGCTGCATTCAAATAAATGCGCTCTGGACAGAATCAAAAGAGTCGCTAAGAATCACTATTCAATATGAATTCCATTTTTAATTTTTTTGTACATAACTGGCGTTTTAGTTTTTTACTCTCCTTTATCGTCATCATGATGGGTGTGCTTGGCCTATACACTTTGCAAAGAGAGTCATTCCCGTCAGTTATTTTGCCACAGTAACTGTTTCGACTATTTACTCGGGCGCCTCACCTGAAGAGGTTTATGATAGAGTGCCCGTATTATGGAAAGCGACAAGTTGATATTCAAAGGCGGCAATTTGCTGGGATATTATTTGGTGATTGGCCGACAGTCACCGCTTGGACGCTGTTTTTAATCGCCTCACTATTAGCTGGTTATAGAATCATCTATGTAACGAGCAACTCGTTACAGACTCCTTCAACACCCCTTATTTTCGCTGATTTGAGCTGATTTCGCGGTAAAGAATTTCGAGAGCCTCTCCTAGGGCTAACTGTTTGTTTTTGGTTCTCTTAAAAAGAAAAACCACACTGTTTTAGCAGTGAGGCTTCAAATTTGGTAGGGATCATCTAAGCACCTGCAATCTCAGTCAAGTACATGATTTCATTGAAATCCAGGTACACCTAATTTCGCAGGAAAAGCCCGAATTGAAGATCCTTTACGAGCAAGGGCACTCAATTAAAGAAATCGCTGCACTGATGGATTTAGCATATACAAGTGTCCATCGACAACTCGTAAAGCAGTAAGTGACGTTCCGGGCAAATAAGGCCGTCAAGTTTTTTGAAAATCAACGGCAGACTTTTAAAAACTCTGCGCCGCCAGCGTATGGCTTTTGTTACCTCGAAGGCCGTCTGCAAAAGAATATAATCCGTCGAAACATCAAAATACTCATCACGAGTTTTAGGGCGCCGGTCGCTTCATTTCAGATTATTATTTTAAATTACTAAGATGCGAAAAGCTTTTTAGCTTCTGCTTTATCGCCGACAAACTTGAAGTTGGATCTACAAATGGAACCAGCCCAGACAAAAGATTTTCAAATTCAGAAATTTCACTAGATGGGCAGATTCCAAAGGCAATATCCGAGGCCGAAAAACTGAAGTCTCCACAGACACGCCACTCTCGCTCCCAGCGGAAATCAATTTCAGAAGGAGCACCAAATTTTTGAAACCATGGCGCGCCGAAGCCTTCAACTAAAGGCATGAATGATTTAAACTGACTGGCGGCGGCGGTCGTAACGATGCTGTCATAGGCCGCGCGGAGGGCTGAGTTTCTTGTGTCAGTATAGAAGACAGGATTTCCTTGGCGATTGCGGATTACTTTTTCTTTGAATGCTAAGCCATAGTTTTCGAATTGTTGGTTGCGGCCGTAAACTTTTTGAGTCAGCAGAGGAATATGCTCAAGCGGGGTCTCGGTGAAGCAGGCAGCGCGAAGCCAATCACGGCGAACCAAAGAATTCGCATTCTTAGTTGTGCCGTCCCCTCGCTTATAGGGGACGGCGTAGTTGAAGTAACCAAATGCTGACCTGGCTTCGATTCTTTTACTGAAAACAATATCTTCGAGACATTTTTTTGCAGAAATTCTGCGGGTATCGTCTTTAGGAAGCGAATAGAGGTCCTTATCAAGGTTTAAGATTCCGCTGCGAGTAAGATGGATTAAAAACTGGGAGAGGTCTCTTCTTTTATAAGAGCTCGTCTTTAGTTATCCAGGCTGTGGACATGCGTATTCCTCTTGGTTTTTGGGCATAAGATATGCTATCTATTCATAGTAAATAAGGGATCATAATGAAATTATACGAATTCACCCATACAGACAATCAAAACATAAGCGAATCCGAGATCTTACGTGATCTTCAGGATTTTCTTGCGTCTGAGGCTGAACTGCAAGGTTGGGCTAATGGGTATAATTTACGTCAATATAAAGAAATTGTACAGCTTGCTAGCGGCGAGAGGCAATTTACATTCGAAGTTTTAGGTGAGTATATTGATTCCAATGGTTTAGATTTTAACGATGAAATTCGCGAAGAACAAAG
>DYOP01000069.1 GCA_020720425.1 Bdellovibrio sp.
TTTCGACCTACTGGGAAGATGAGCCAGATAAAATAAGTGCCTAAAAAATAAATCACATCAAATCTACACATCAAATCTACCCTCAAATCTACCCATCAAATTTACCCATTAAATCTGCTCATCAAAATTACTCATTAAATCTCCCCCCCCAAAAACCACTCTTTAACTAAAAACTTGGGAGAGATCAAAGTTGAGCCATTCCCTTACTCCATGATGCCTCATGCGCATGGATAGCTCCATTGCATGCAGAGGCCATGGATGGCCGTGCCTCATGGAGTAAGGGAATGGCTCAACTTTGATCTGAGCAAAGAGCATTTTATTCGCATAAACTATTTATTATTATTTTTGAAAATGCCACATGCGCCTGGATAGCTCTCCCTGCATAGATAGCTCCCACTGCGCCTGGATAGCTCTCCCTGCATAGATAGCCCCCTCTGTGCAATGAATAGCTCTCCCTGCATGAATAGATCCCTCTGCATGCACAGGCCATGGATAGCCCCCCCTCTCTCGGCGTACCTTATGGATTTTCTTTAATCTGAAACTCTACCACAGAGGGAATAATAGAAATAACCTTTATCCCGATGGGTAACTCAATGTTAGATTTATCAATACGAATTCTATGCTGACCAAGGCTTAAATGAGAAGCATCCAAAAAAATAACGGAAGGTTCATGATTAGAGTTTAACTTTTTTAAAAGCACGCGATTAGAGACAACGGTTACCTTAATTCGGCTGACCGATAAATCGGCTATTGCAGTTTGAATGGGCACAATAAACTCGACATCATACATTTTAGAAGTTTCAAATTCACGCTTATTAATAAGAGCGAACCACAAAATAAGAGCAATAACAAAAGCCGAAATTTTTGCCGAAGAGTTTTGATAAAATAGTTTTTTAACAACCGAAAGTCTCATACGCCTTTATCTCCCCGCCGCTTTTTGAAAAACTTTTTTAGCGTGATGATGGCTTTTAAGCTCTTTTAATAACAAATTTTTAAGTTCTAATCCGTCTGTCACTGTTATAAGATTTCCCGAATAAGCAACGGTTATGGCTTGCCTTTCCTCGCTTAAAACCACAATCAAAGCATCAGTTTCTTCGCTAAGGCCAAGGGCCGCCCTATGTCGAGTGCCAAGGTTTTTATCTAAAAAAGCATTTTTTGATAAGGGCAAAAGGTTACCGGCCGAATAAATTTTACCGCCCCTAATTAAAACCGCTCCATCATGTAAAGGGCTTGCTAAATGAAAAAGCGAAAGCAGCACTTCGGCCGAAACTTCTGAACCCATTTTGGTGCCCATTTCGATGTGGTAATCTAATAATATTTCTCGTTCAAAAACAATCAGGGCGCCTGATCTTTTTTCTAGTAACAAATGACAGGCTCTAACTACATTTTCGACAATTTCTAGTTCATGAGCCGGAGAAATTTCGGTAAAAAAAGGATTAGCCCCAATATGAGCTAGGGCTCTACGTATTTCTCCTTGAAACAAAACAACTATAATCAAGAAAAGATGAGAAAAAAACTTATCCAGTAACCAATTAAAAGTAAAAAGATCAAGCCATATAGAAACCAAATATACAAAAGCTAAAAAACCCAGACCTGATAAAATTTGAATGGTACCTGTTTTTTTTATTAAAATAAGAAGCTGATAAATAATAAGCCATACAAAAAATACATCGACAAAATCTTGCCAACGGAGTTGCTCAAAAATAAATAACAAAGACTCTTGCCAGTCACTTAGTAAAGTCATGATATGACAGTTCGAGCCGAAATAGGGGGGGGAGTTGCATCACCTTCTATATTTTTTTGCTGTTCTTCTTTATTTAAATTAGGCTCTTGAGCTCCCGCTAAAGCCGCCGCAGCAGCATCCCCTTGGGTTATATTTGCCGGAGCTTTTGCTCTTAAGTCAGTAACTGAAGTTCCCGAAACAAGAGCCTCAACTTCGATGGCATCAATCGTTTCATATTCAAGTAAAGCCTGAGCTAAACGGTCTAAAGCTTCTCGATAAGTCGTTAAAATATCTTTTGCCTTTTGGTAACCCTCCGAAATAAGTCGGTTCACTTCGCGGTCAATTTCTTGAGCGGTTGCATCCGAATACTCTCTTGCTTTTTGATTATAATGCATTCCTAAAAAAGGTTGCCCTTCATTTTTTTCTAAAGCCAAGGGACCAAGGGGGCTCATGCCCCATTCACAGACCATACGCCTTGCAATATCGGTTGCTCTTTCGATGTCGTTACCCGCCCCTGTTGTAATATCCTGAAAAACAATTTCTTCGGCCGCACGACCACCAAACAAAAAAGAAATCATTTTTTCAGCTTTTGATTTAGATAAATTTAAAGTATCACTATCAGGCAAGGTTTGAGTCACACCCAAAGCCATCCCTCTTGGAATAATGGTTACCTTATGTATAGGGTCTAAACCCTTAATAATTTTACCAATCAGTGTGTGACCGGCCTCATGATAGGCTGTTATTTTTTTATCATCATCGCTAATCACCATTGATTTACGCTCAGATCCCATAAGAACTTTATCTTTGGCCTTTTCAAAATCAATCATTTCAATTGAGGTCTTATTTTCGCGGGCGGCAATAAGGGCGGCCTCATTAACAAGATTTTCAATGTCGGCCCCTGCAAAACCAGGAGTCCCCCTGGCAATTTTTTCAAGAACAACATCGGCCCCTAAAGGGGTTTTTCGTGTATGAACATCTAAAATTTGTTTTCTTCCTTTAACATCTGGCTTTCCAACAACGACTCGGCGATCAAAACGACCCGGCCTTAAAAGAGCCGGATCAAGAACATCGGGCCGATTGGTAGCCGCTATTAAAATAACACCTTCATGGCTTTCAAAACCATCCATCTCAACAAGAAGTTGGTTAAGGGTTTGCTCACGTTCATCGTGACCTCCGCCCATTCCCGCTCCCCGGTGCCTTCCTACGGCATCAATTTCATCAATAAAAATCAAACAAGGGGCTTGCTTTTTTCCTTGCTCAAAAAGATCTCTAACTCGGCTGGCGCCCACACCCACAAACATCTCGACAAAATCAGATCCTGAAATTGAGAAAAAGGGAACGCCCGCTTCGCCTGCAACGGCCTTTGCTAAAAGGGTTTTACCTGTTCCTGGGCTACCCACCAAAAGCACGCCCTTAGGAATTCGTCCCCCTAATCTAGTAAACTTTTTTGGCTCTTTTAAAAAATGAACGATCTCTTGCAGTTCGTCTTTAGCCTCATCAGCTCCGGCCACATCGGCAAATAAAACCTTCTTTTTTGATTCGTTTAAAAGTTTGGCCCGAGACTTACCAAATGACATGGCTTTACCGCCACCGGCTTGCATTTGCCTCATAAGAAGCACAAACATCCCTAAAATTAAAAGAGCTGGTAACCAGTTAATTAAAAAGCTAGATAAAGCGCCCGAACTATCCCCTCTGTCATAATTAGGGACAATTCCATTGTCTTTTAAAAATTTAAAACCTTCATCAGTCGTGTTACCCACGATACTAAAGCTTTTTCCCCCGTGTTTTTCGGCAAAGTCAGGTTTAACCTCACCCATAATTTCACCCGTTTCGGGTCTAAATGTGACCGAGTCGATTTCGCTAGCTTTTACAGCTTCTGAAAATTTTGAATAATTAAATCCTTGAATCATTTTTTCGTGCCGAACTTCCCATGCTTGAAATACAAACACCGCAATAATGACTAGAAAAACCCATAGAGCTAATGTTTTTTGAGCCTGTTTCATTCTTTAAAATCCTTTTCTTAAATATAAAAGTTTTAGTTTCATACCCTTGCTACCCTTGCTATTAAAACCCTGTAAAGATCATTTAGTCTATCTTTACTCGATTCATAACTCAAGCCCCCCCACATACACCGAGTCAGTAGCCTGCTGAGTCAGTAGCCTGCCGAGTCAGTAGCATAAAGCCATGGCCCATCAATAGTCCAGTTAATTTGGCCGATGTCCCTACTAAATGGGGCTGATGAGCATTCTTGTAGTTGATTGAGTAACTCTAAAATTTGACTTTTTTGATAATTTTTTTTCTTAAAGTGTGAAAAAACAAAAACTAAATGCCTCTGTTTATCTGGCCTTGTCATAAAGTCAAAGTCGATAAGCGCCAGCCTTAGCCTTGCTTGCAAGACTCTATTGCCCCGATCTAGCCGCTCTATTTGCCATTTCATTTTATGATCTTTTTTGTTTTGCTCTAAAATTTCAAAAATAGTTTCAAGTGACTCCCCTAGCCTAGACACCCCGCCTGGGTAATAATCGTTTAACTGAGGTAACCATTGGTGCCTAATCCAGTTTCGAAAGTAGTTTAAATTTTTATTAGAAGGGTCTGTAATAACGTAGCTTTTAAAGCTATCGCTATTATTTACCAATTCCTTTTTACTTAAACTTAATAAGGGTCTAAACCAAGGAGGTGACCAAACGGACATAGCCTTAAACCCTTGGGTCCCGACCCCTCGAATCAGCCTAAAAATACGGGTTTCGGTTAAATCATCTTGGTGGTGAGCTAAAACAAATAAATTTTGATTTGGATTTAATTGTTCTTTTAAAAAAGTCTCTAGGGTTGACCTTCTAAAAACCCTCATCTGATCTTCTTGGGTTAACTCTACTTTACTTTTAAATTGCACAAGCTTTAAATTAAATTTTTTAGCTATTTTCTGAGCCATTTGACTAGCTTTTTGGCGATACTTTGACTGACCCCCGTGATGAAAATGGATCAATCCAACTTGGTAACCATGGGCCCGCGAAAGCTGTAATAATATTTTTAAAAGCCCATTTGAGTCAGCTCCTGAACTATAAAGTAACCATAAAAACATATTTTTAAGTGGGTAACCTAAAAACTCTTTATGAATTTTGTGCTCAAGCGGAGTCCAGTTTGTTTTTTTAGTCATAGAATAAATCTGAAGACTCGGGTTATATATTTACCAGTTTTAGATTGGACTCTATTAGATTGGATTGTTTTAGATTGGACTCTATTATGTTCAAATTTTTTCATATTGAGTTATTCAAGCCTTGTAATTGGCTTTAGGTCAAGAAAACTACAACTTCTCGAATCTGTTTATTCCCTAATTAATAAAACACATCCTTACTCCTACCCATTGATCTATCCTTAGATGGCGTTACTCCCCACTCATTCTCATTGGGGGTAGCATTAAAAAATTAAACCAACTCGACGCATAACTATCTAATAATTTAAAGGCCCCTCTTGCCATTTCTAAAGCCCGACGTAGAATAATCCTTATGAAAATTCGTACCGAAGCTCTTCACCACTTAATTGATTTTGAACCCTTTATCTTAGTCACTTTACTTATTTTACTATCTTATGGGTTTTATAAACTTTTTTTAAAAGATGCCTCCCATGAACGTCATATTAGCCTTGGAAAGCAATACAAACTTATTTCTAAAGTTTACCAATTTTTAGTTGGTTTTTTTATTTCTTATTTGCTTTTATTTGAACTATCAAAATCATGGCCTATTGCTTTAAGGGCTAGTCTTTATATTGGTCTTAGCACTTTTTTAATTGGTGCCTGGTTACTTGTTCGCACTAGCCGCATCCTGTTACTTCAATATCTATTTTTAGGATCTATGAGGGCCGGAGTGCCACTTTTGGTTGTTAATATTTTTTCGTTAATTTTAAGTTTTGCCATAGCCCTTTGGGGGCTATCTTATTTTTTCGGGATCGATCTTGGCCCCATTCTAGCCACAAGTGCGGCCTTATCAATCGTACTTGGCTTAGCCCTTCAAGACACCTTGGGTAACCTTTTTGCTGGTATCAGTCTGCAAATGGATCGTTCTTTTGAAATCGGAGATTGGCTAGAGGTTTTTATTGGTGGCCAAAAAACTGTGGGCCAGGTTTCTGAAATTAGCTGGAGATCGACAACCCTTATTGGCTGGACAAACGAGGTTATTCATACTCCAAACCGAACTTTAGCTTCAGCTCAAATATATAATTTTAAAAAAGGAGAACTTGCCATTTATCGAAGCCAAGTATTTAAACTCCCCTATGGCGTTGACCTCGAAAAAGTTAGAAAAATATTATTGGACTCGATAAAATCCATTTCAGGAGTTAGGCATGATATGGCCGTTATTTGTTATATTTCTGAAAATCACGAGTCATGGATTGGTTTTAAAATTGCCTATGCCATAGATGATTATTCAACCCAGTTTTATGTCAGCCACTCAGTGGTCGAGGCGGGACTAAATGCCCTTTACAGAGAAGGTTACCAAGTGGCCTATCCCCATTTGGTTATCTCTCATCATTCGGATGAGCCTCTCAACAAAGAGAGTTATTAAAATGAAAGGGCTTGTCTTATCAGGCGGCGGAGCCCGAGGGGCCTATCAAGCGGGCGTTTTAAAGGGCATTAATCAAATTTTAAATGATTATAAGCTTTCAAAACCAATGCCCTTTGACCTTATTTCGGGAGTTTCGGCAGGAGCGATTAACGCATGTAAACTGGCTGCAACCGCAACTACCTATTCTGATGCGGTAGCAGAGCTTGAACACCTCTGGAGAACCATCCGTTCAGATGAAATTTACAAAACAGACGCAAAATCATTAAGCCAAATTGGCCTGAGCTGGGCCAAACAATTATCTTTAGGCGCAGTTACCAAATCTCATCACGGTCAAAGCTTACTTAATACGGACCCCCTTTTAGGTTATATCGAAAAAAATATTTCTTTTGACCAGATTCAAGCCAATATTCAAAATAGGCTTTTCAAATCTTTATCCATTTCTTCAATTGATTATAAAAAAGCCCAGCTTGTTACTTTTTTGCAAGGGGACTCTTTTACCTACCCTTGGGAAAGAGATAAGGCCAACCGAAGATCCGAAAAAACTTTAATTCGCGCTGATCATGTTTTGGCTTCGAGTAGCATACCCCTTTTGTTTCCGGCAGCTAAAGTAGATCATAGATACTTTGGCGATGGCTGCGTCAGAAACCCCTCTCCGGCTAGTTCTGTTATCCACTTAGGTGCTACTCAAATTTTAATCGTTGGAGTCCGAAGCCAAGGGGTTACCGAGTTTGAAAAGGTTGATGACCTAGCCCCTCCAAGTGTGGCTCGGCTTATAAACACTCTACTCAATTCAATTTTACTTGATGGCATTGATCATGATATTGAACACATTGACAGAACCAATCATTTACTTGAGCACTTACCTGAAGAATTTTTAAAAAAACATAAATATCGAAAAATTGAATATCTCGTTTTTTACCCCTCCGAAGATGTGGGGGCCAAAGCCATTGAGCTTGCCAGTCATATGCCTAAAATTGTTAGATACCTTCTTAAAGGTCTTGGCCCAATCGAAGATGCATCTGAACTAATGAGCTATTTACTATTCGAGACCGAGTATTGCTCTTGGTTAATTGATCTTGGCTTTAAAGATGCCCTAGCCAGGGAAACTGATCTTATTAATTTTTTTAAAAAATAAGATTTTTCTTAGAAGCTCAATATACTTAACAGTTTTAGTTTAACAGTTTAGTTTAACAGTTTAGTTTAAACAGTTTTAGTTTTAGGTAGCTCAAGAATAAACTGGGTATGGCCTTCAGGGCTAAGTTGATAAATGAGCTTACCCTTATGGGATTCCATAATGCCCTTAGAAATACTTAATCCAAGACCTGTCCCCTTACCAACTTCTTTGGTTGTAAAAAAAGGTTCCATAATTTTCTCAACGAGTTCGTCAGAAATCCCCAAGCCTGAATCTATAATTTTAATAAGTAACATAAGGGAATTAGAACAATCAATTTCAATTTGAATCCACTTATTTTCAAGCCCTCTGATCGCATCAAAAGCATTATTAAGTAGATTAACTATAACTTGGCTTATTTCAATAGGTCGACACATAATCTGAATATCATCAAAGAAGTCTTGTTTAATCTCAACATTATCTTTTCTAAATCTTTCCTGAACCAGCTCTAAAGAGTCGACTATAATTTGATTTAATGAACTTAATTGCATGGCTTCGTGACCTGTCGCCCTAGCAAAGCTTCTAAGACCATTGATAATTTTTGTAATGCGATCAACTTGCGTTAACATTTTTTCTGAATCTGTTACCACTTGTAGGCAGGCTTCCTCTGCTAAAGGCTCTAATCTTTTTTTAATTAAATTAAGTCTTCCTGATATAACCGCCAAGGGATTGTTAATTTCATGGGCTATGCCTGATGCCATTTCACCCAAAGTGGCCATTTTGCCGGCATGAATAGCCTGAGCCTGAGCCGATTTTAAAATCGAAATATCTTGAGACAATGAAACATAGCCTACAATATGACCTAAATCATCAATAATAGGAGCGATTGTTATAAAAACCCAATAAATTTTATTGTTCTTATTTTTATTAGCAATTTCGCCTGACCAAACTTGCCCTTTTTTAAGAGTAACCAAAAGATCAGAATAAAATGAATTATCATGCAATCCTGATCGTACTTTTGAATGAGAGGCACCACAAATTTCTAATCGTGAGTAACCGCTTTGGGTTTCAAATTTATCATTTATTTCGATAATTTTACCTTCTTGATCGGTAATAGAAATAGCTGTACTTTGACCTAAGGCATTCATCATTGTTTTTTGTTTACTATACAAATTTCTTAATTCGGTCACATCATGAACCTGAATTAAAAATTTGTTTAAATTTTGACTCCAATAAACGGCCAAATCAATATTGTACAAAATATTACCTTCTATAGCCCATCTTAAAAATGCAAATCCTACATTTGAAGCTTTTGCTTTTTCTATGGCCTGCTGAAAATAAATAACATCTTCTGAAAAAATCCATTTATAAATAGACTGACCATATTGTACTCTAAAATGATTTAATAAAGCCGCATTACATTGTACAACTTCGAACCCTTCATTTAAAACAGCCATCCCTTGATCTGAATTTTTAAAAAAACCGTCCAACATATAGGTTGACTCATATAACTCAGTCACATCATTTATACTTAAAGCCATACACGATTTTAATTGATCATTCATATAAACTTTTGCATTAATTCTAATATACCTTACCCCTGTTTCTTGTTTAATTCTGGCTATAAAATCTTTTATTGGCTGCCCTGTTTTTTGCACTTGAGTTAAGGGATGATCTTCTAATAAAAAAGCTTTCTGATCAATTGATACAATCTTATTTATTATTTCTTCTAAACTACAATTTGACTCTTCAAAATTTGATTTAAATTCAAACATATCTTTAGCCGCTTGATTAATTTTTTTAACAAAACCTTTTTCGTTAAAAACAATCATACCTTCATTAAAAATCGAAAAAATTGTTTCTATTTCTCGATTTTCATTAAGAGCCGAGCTATAATACTTCCAAAGCAATGATCGAACCATATAGATCCCCGATACCACCATCAAAAGTAATAACATAGCTATATAGTAGGAACCCCAATAGTAGGGACCCCAGTAAATTTGACCGCTATGTTGAAAAAAATAGAGCTTAGCTCCGTAAAAAAACAAAACTATAATATATAAAGGTGATAATAGCCGCCCCCAAATACTTAAATTTAAAGCAGGGTCTGCTGTTGCATTAACCGTAATTAAAAATCCGATGCTCAGTACAAACAAATAATCGACCTTAGGTAAAATAGCAGCAAATATAAGCAACAAAAGGTTAAGTCCATATCGTATGGTAGACCACTTGGGAGGAGATATGCTTTTAACTTTTAATATAAGAACATCGACAATAATATTGTAAGCAGGCAAGATTAGCCCGATAATTAATGTTATCAAAGTGACTTCACCTAAAAAATAAAATCTAACAAACCAAGCATAAATAAATACATAAACAAGTGAAATAACAATCGGATGAACCTTATTATAATCCTCAAAGGGGTTACCCAATTTATCAATGTATTTTTTATTTGTGTTCATTGTGTTCATTATGTTCATTGTGTTCATTATGTTCATCGTGTTACAATTATGTTTGCTTTTAAGAGTAGAAACAACCCTGTCCAAAAATAAGCCCGATTAAGGTCTGCCTTTATCTCTGCACTTATGTCTGCTTTTATGTCTGATGTAGGCCATAAAAGCCCCCTTTCATTAAAAATGTATTTATAGGCCACGCATAGGGTCCGTTAGCACGGGCCTTATGCGTAAGCCGGTGCCGACAAATGCTATAACTTAGACAAGGACTAACGGATACAATATGCAGACATTGCTGTTACTCAAAAACTAAAAAGATATTATCTTATTTTTATTTTTAAATAATTCTTATTTGTTACCCATTTACCTTGAGTAGATCTCAAATCTGAAGCTATTTTGTTATACAGTTTTTTTCG
The DNA here is from genome assembly GCA_020720425.1 of Bdellovibrio sp. Lineage (GTDB taxonomy): Bacteria > Bdellovibrionota > Bdellovibrionia > Bdellovibrionales > Bdellovibrionaceae > DYOP01. The sequence goes on from DYOP01000069.1 coordinate 10,260, forward strand.
CAATTGGTAACTCTTGCAATGCTTTAAACGTCCTAAATAGGAGTTTATAGCCTGTCTAAATTTAATGGGATTTTGACTGGGATGATTAACTTGCTCACAAATGCGAAAAAATATTTTATTAACTACGTTTTTTCTTAAAAATCTTTGGTCATACCTATGAAAATAGCCTACAAAATCAATTCCTTTTTCTAATTTACCTATACTTACTTTATTCGGATGCAACTTTAATTTTAAACAATCACGCAGAAAAAATTTAATTTTATGCAGAGCTTGTTGCAACTCAATTTTATTGTCTGATAGTAAAATAAAATCATCGACATATCTAAAATAACTTGAAGTTGAAAACCCCAATATTTTTATAACAAACTGATCTAACTCATTTAAATACACATTAGCAAAAAATTGACTTGTCAAATTCCCAATAGGCAAGCCTTTATCTAGGGGGGCGTTAAATAAGCTTTTATGCCTAGGTAAAAGACTGGCTTGATTTTTTTTAAACTTCACAGATGGGTTAAATAATAAGTCATGAAATACGATTTGCTTAGTATAGTTTTTAGTAACATTATCATGGATCTTTTTTTCTAAAATTTTCCATAAAATATTTTTATCTATGCTTACAAAGTAATTGGCGATATCAGCTTTTAAATAATAACCACTAGAATGTATCCCACCAAAAGCCCTTATCCCTTTTTTTAAATCAGAACTCGCTTTTAAGCTGCCACGTTTAGGAATGCATGCATACGAAGACTCTATAAAGCTAGGTAAAAAAAGAGGAGCTAAACGATTGTATAAAACATGATGGACTATCCTATCTCTAAACTGAGCCGCCCATATTTCTCTTGGCTTAGGTTTTTCTATTATAAAAACAGTGTGAGGCATGATTTGATAAGCCCCAACTTTTAAATCAATATAAAGTTCATAAAGATTTTTTTCTAGATTAAATTCAAATTCAATGGCCGACAGATCAGACCTTTTATTTCTTCTACAAATGTAATAAGCATTAACAACTTCAATAAAACTAATTTGCATATAAAAAAAAGATGAACTGCATTTAAAATTGTTCCTGACACAGCGAACCCGGTTCGCATTGTTCTTGTTGTTGTTGTTCTGGTTCCCGTCAGACAGCCTCTGAATCCAAGCGTTGTTACTATTATACTCGGACGAGGACTCTGACTGGATTAACCACTACAAGATATAACTTTGATCTGACTCGGCATGAGTACCTATGCCTGCCTAAAACCCAACTAAGAGTTACCAGCTACAACTTTGCTTAGCAAAGTGTCAAAGCCACGAAGAATTGTGCACACTCTGGTAAATCAATACTAATTTAACCAGACTCTGGCAAATGCAGTTCACCCTCCTTTTTTTTAATATTTAGTTTATCATGCCATGACTGAGCTTGTTTAGCAACTTTAGCAACCATAAGCGCTACCATCGAGTATTCTTTAATTGATATTACATTTAAATCTTTTAGTACTCTTAAATACAATTCGAGCTCACTAATTTTTGATAACATTTTTGACAGGTTAAACACCCTTAGAGCGGGAGAGCTTAAGTTATTAATTTTGTAAATAAGTTTTAAAATCTCCATATTAAGATCAATCATTTTTTGACCCATTGAATATTTAAAGTTTTTAGGAAATTTAACAACTAATTTATTTAAAACAAT
>DYOP01000146.1 GCA_020720425.1 Bdellovibrio sp.
AGCTGATAGAATGGGGCGCTGATATGATCTCCGTCATTAGTGCGCTATGGAGTGGGGATGTGCTAAGAAATGCTGTGGAGTTTGGCGAGGCGTTTTGAGGGTCTGATTTATGGTAAGTATAATACCCCAAAAGAGAGGAAAACATCAATACGCCTCCCTCCTATGCGCCACACGGATTATCGTGATAAGCACAAGCTCATTTTCGCGCAAATATATAATGCGATAATCGCCCACTCGTTTGCGGTATTTGCCTTTGTGTTTGCCGCCCCTAAGGTCTAATAGTTTTTTAGAGACTAACTCTTGCGCAGATTTTTCAAGCCGCAAAAACTCTTTTTCGGCGTCTTTGTCAAATGCGACTTTATACACTGATTCCGGCTTTTTTGAATACCTCTTCTAGGCTTACAGCTTGCGTCTTTCCGCTTTTTAGATTGTCTATTCGCTTGTCGGCTACCATCTCGTCTAGCGTGTCAAAGTATACCTCTATCGCCTTTTCGATAAGGCTTGTACGACTCTTGTCAAGCTCTGCCGCATACTCGTCAAGAGACTCTAACATCTCTTTATCTAGGCGTATGTTTATCGCTTGTTTCATATCTTTGCCTTTGGTTTTTTGTATATACAATAATTTATTATATCAAAGCCCAAAAGAAAGAGCTATAAAATCAAAAAATAAACTTCACCCCGCCTCCATTAAGCCCAAACCCCATAAAATACCGCGAAAACCAACAACAAAAGGCAATCAAAAGTGACTCCAATAATAAAACTTATCAGCGAAAAATGCAAAAAGGGGACAGTCCCCTTTTTGTAGAGTTGAAATTTTTGAGGCAATGGATTTGATTATTCAGAGGTATTGATTTTAAGCTGTTTTTAAAAAGTAGCCTGTCCTCTTTTTTTAAGCATTAATACTCTCAGAAACTGGGAACAAAACAGACGAAAGCCGGAAGGTCCGGCAAGGGTTCTTTTGGAAGTGGCGGCTACCCATCCTGAAGTGTTTGCGGGTAGGGCTTGATTTTGTATAAAATATGTACAACGACTTTGAACTTGCAGACGACTATAGCTTTATAGGCAGTGTCGGAAGCAGGTTTTATAAACCAAAAAGTCTGCGCTACTATAAAGCTAGATGACGATATTTTGTTGTTTAAAAAAAGAAGAAGAGCGCCTATCAAGCGTCGATAAACAATCTTAGCTAAAAAGTGCGCGGAACATTTGGGTTTGAAAGAATAAAAATTGTGAATGATTTTAAGCTTTTTTTAAAAACTTGCCTCTCCCTTTTTATCTTTTATTTTAATTTTTCTGTCCATATTTTTTCAGGAAATCCTTTTTGCTGATTGGTTTTGGCTTGTTTTTATTTTGACATTTAGCGAGGGATAGTTTTTTAAGCTTTAACATATTATATTCAAACAAATTAAAATAATAATACGTCGGGAGATAATTAAAAAATGCTTAAGCAGCTAGGTCTTATCGTATTCGCCGTCTATATGCCTTTTGAGGTCGCAATTGCTTCCACTACGTGTGAAAACTTAAAAATAAGAGATCAAAATAAGCAAATTAGACTAAATCAAATCATTCAAAATCTATCTGCCAATGATCATAGTGTGGGCGATAAATGTCAATTGATTAAAACATTTTTACAAAAAACTAACAAGTCCAAGGATTTAGATATTAACGAGTCTACGCTATCACTTTTAGGCAAAATAAACAATTTCAAAACACTAATACAAATCAATGAAACAAGAAACAAGCTTATTAATCAAATCAATAAAGATTGGGGCGAACAAAAAGTACGCCAGCCTTTTCGTTTGGTCTTTCGAGAGAAGGATAAAAATATATTAAAAGATGAGATTGAAGCTTTTAATCTAAAAGTTGCAAGAAAGCAACTTGTGGATGCAAATAATACATTTACTAATAAAACAATAAAAGAAAAAAATTTTGAAAAAAAAGTAAAAGAGGCAAATCAAAGATTAATAAGACTAAAAGAATTAGAAAAAAATCAGGATATACTTACTCATCTTTCGCACCTAATTTTCTCAAAAAACATCCAAATAAAGACTGCATCC
>DYOP01000070.1:0-2003 GCA_020720425.1 Bdellovibrio sp.
TAATAAGTATTTTGGTTGAGGCGGGCTAAAAATTTATTTAACTGCTGGTATATTGACATGGAAAATGATTTAGCAATTTTATCGCTCAAAGCTTGTTTTTCGGTATAAGTCAGAAGCAGTACTTGGTAACCTTGGTTGATTTTGTCAGTAATAAATTGATCACTTGTCAGAAGCTCGTCAACCAGGCCTAACTCTTTGGCTTTGGCCCCATACCAATACTCACCGGTAGCAACTTGCTCAAGATTAATTGAAGGTCGCATAGATTTAACATACTCTTTAAAAAATTCATGGGTATGTTCGAGTTGTTCAATAAACTTAGTTTCGCCTTTTTGGTTTATTTCGCCAAACAAGGAGATTGTTTTTTTAAACTCACCAGCCGTGTATTCTTTATAATCAACATCATATTTTTTTAAAAGCCGATTAAAGTTTGGAACCCCCGCAATAACTCCGATTGAGCCAATCGTAGCAAAAGGAGCTGATAAAATTTGGTTGGCCACGCAAGCCATAAGGTAACCACCACTGGCTGCAATTGTATCAACAGAAACAGTTAAATATATTTTTGCATCAACAAGGCGTTTAAGTTGCGAAGAGGCAAGGCCATAGTCGCTGACATGGCCGCCACCTGATTCGATCAGACAAAGCACTTGGTCTGACTGAGGATTAGCCGTTTGTAAAATGGCCGAAATTTCGTGCCGAATATGTAAAACCTCTGAGGCGTGAAGGTCTCCGTTAAATTTTATAACAAAAAGAGTTTTTTTATCCTCTGACAAACTTTCATTTTTTTTTGTTAATTTTTTAATTGCGGTTTTGTAATTAGATTTACTAAGTAACATGGGCCATAAAGAATATTTCCACTCTAGGTCACGCTGATCTAAAGATTCAATTTCAAGCTCCCCCCGGGAAAGGGTTTTTCGCTTGTTTAACAAAAAAACAAGTAAAGCGCCAACAAGTCCAAGTATAATAAATAAGCCTAAAATTTGAATGATAAAGCTAAAAAGTGATTCCATCTCTACTTCCTTTTTTGACAAAGTCTTACTTAAGTCTAGACATAAATCCAGCTAACGACAAAGGGTTATTTTTAGATCAAAATACAAAAATGGAATGGATCCTTATTTTATTTTTAAATATTAAAGCCGCTTCGGCTTCTCCTTTGGAAAAGGGTTATTTAGAACATCAAAATGAAGTTAATCTGTACAATCAAGACCGCGAAAATAGTTTGGCCGAGTACAAGCGAGAAAAGGCTTTGCAAAATAAGCAATACGAAAAAGATTTTGAAGCTTACCGTCGGCACGAACATAATACAGAAAATCAAAATGCTTATCTTGAGTGGTTAAAAGCATGGCAAAAAGATCAAATCAAATATGACAAAATCCAAGATGAATACTCAAAACGTAATAAAAGTGCGCCTTATAGTCCTAAATGGGATTATAAAGAATTAGATTTGAATGTTACCAGTGAGCGTGTGCCTTGGGATAAACGCAATCTTTTAAATGAAAAAAAGACAAAAGACTCTACATCTGCCAAGAGTTACCCTAAAACCCCAAATTATCCATCTGATCCTGACGAGGATTTTGCTGCTCCACCCCCTGATTATTTTGATCCAGGTATCAATTCAGACGCAGGAGGGGATATACCACCACCTCCTCCCATTTTTGACCCCTCATTTTCTTCGCCCATAGAATCTAATGATGGAATTCTACTTGATCGCTAATCAATTTCAATAAAGCGGCAAAGGGCCATTTTGCCAGTTCGCTCGTATTCACTTTGTTGAAAACTTTTTTTGTGCCAGCGACTATGGTAACCCAAAGTGCAGCTGTCTGATTTTTTAGAAAAGTGCGAACAATCTTCGCACGAAAATCTTATCTGATAAAAATTATAATCCTGCGGCGAAATGTAATCTCTTTTAATGCTACTTCTCGGAAACTTGGGTGTTTTTTCTTTTTTCACGAAAAAACTATACAAATAAACCTCGCCTCATTCAACCCCCGAATTGAATTTATCTT
>DYOP01000070.1:2103-6394 GCA_020720425.1 Bdellovibrio sp.
GGGGGGGTATATGAACGATCAAGATAAAATGACGCAAAAAACCCAAGAGGCTATGCAAACCTCAGCTGCGTGGGCTGAAAAAAGGCAAAACAGTACAGTTGAGCCTGAGCATCTTATCTGGGCCTTACTGCAACAAAATCAAGGGTTGGTTAATCGGGCTATCGAAAAATCAGGAGCTAAAGTAAAACCTCTTTTGGCTGATATTGAAGGGCTTATTGAAAAATTCCCTAAGGTTCAAGGCCAAAATAAGGTTTATCCCTCATCAAGGCTTGTCAAATTTTTTGATGCGGCAGAGGCCCTTTCTAAATCTATGGGAGATCAGTATATTTCGACAGAGCATTTTTTGTTAGTTCTTTTAAAGGGATCCGCGGTAACAGATATTTTACCAGTGCTTAAAAAGCATCTTAACTTTGATCAGGTTCAAGCCGCCATAAAAGAAATTCGAGGTTCGCAAAATGTGACCTCAGATCAGCCCGAAAATACTTACGAAGCTCTTTTAAAATATGGTCGTGATTTAACGTTACTGGCTCAGGAGGGTAAGCTTGACCCTGTGATTGGCCGAGATGAAGAAATCAGAAGGGTTATGCAGGTTTTATCTCGAAGAACAAAAAATAATCCTGTTTTAATTGGTGAGCCAGGGGTTGGTAAAACAGCTATAGCTGAAGGGTTGGCCAATCGTATTGTTAAAAATGATGTTCCCGATAATTTGACCGGAAAAAAGCTGATCACTCTTGATATGGGAGCATTAATTGCAGGTGCTAAATATCGAGGTGAGTTTGAAGAAAGGCTTAAAGCTGTTATTAAAGAGGTTACCGAAGCCAATGGACAAATTATTTTATTTATTGATGAAATTCATACCTTAGTTGGCGCCGGAAAATCAGAAGGGGCAATGGATGCCGGTCAATTGTTAAAGCCAGCCCTTGCCCGCGGCGAACTTAGGTGCATAGGTGCAACAACTCTTGATGAGTATCGAAAATATATCGAAAAAGATGCGGCCTTAGAAAGGCGTTTTCAAACAGTCATGGTGGATGAGCCGAGCGTAGAAGATGCGATTTCGATTATGCGAGGATTAAAAGAAAAATATGAGCTTCATCATGGTGTTCGCATTATGGATTCGGCCATAGTCGCTGCGGTTAAACTTTCTCACAGGTATATTACTTCAAGATTTTTGCCAGATAAAGCGATTGATCTTATGGATGAAGCCGCCTCTAAACTCAGTATCGAAGCCAAATCCGTGCCTGAAGATATTGATAAAGTTGAGCGTGAGCTTATGCAGCTTCGCATTGAGCAAGAAGCACTAAAAAAAGAATCCGATGCAGTTTCTAAAGAAAGGTTACTTGTGCTGCAATCAAAAATTCAAGAGTTGTCTAAAAGAAATCAGGTTTTGCGTGAGCAGTGGAATTTTGAAAAAAGTGGAATTGCCGAAATTAAGCAAATAAAACAAAAAATTGAACAATCAAAAATTGATATGGAAAAAGCCGAGCGCCAAGGTCAGCTGGGTCAAGCCGCCGAAATTAAATATGGACTGTTACCTGATCTAGAAAAGCGTTTAAGGCAATTTGAAGAGAGCAATCAATCAAAAGCGGCATCGCCGTCCTCGACTGATCAAGCAAAAATGCTTAAAGAAGAGGTCACACCTGAAGATGTGGCCGAAGTTGTTGCAAAATGGACAGGGGTGCCTGTCAGTAAGTTAATTCAAGGTGAATCAGAAAAGCTTTTAAAAATGGAATCACTGATGTCAGTGCGGGTTGTTGGCCAAGATCACGCCTTAGGCGTTATTGCCGATAGCATTAGAAGAGCCAGAGCAGAAATCTCAGATCCTAATCGGCCTATGGGAACATTTTTATTTTTGGGGCCAACCGGGGTGGGTAAAACCGAAACTGTAAAAGCATTAGCTGAGTTTTTATTTGATGACCCATCTCATATTGTTCGCATTGATATGAGTGAATATATGGAAAAACACAGTGTTTCGCGCTTAATTGGGGCTCCTCCGGGATATGTGGGTTACGAAGAGGGGGGCCAACTAACCGAGTCAGTTAGACGCCGTCCTTACAGTGTGATTTTGTTAGATGAGGTTGAAAAGGCTCATCAAGATGTTTTTAATGTGTTACTCCAGGTTTTTGATGAAGGGCGATTAACTGATGGTCAAGGGCGCACCGTTGATTTTAAAAATACAGTTATAATCATGACATCAAACCTTGGCTCGGCTCATTTGGTCGACACTTCATTAACTGAGGCGCAAAAACAGTCATCGATTGATGCGGTCTTAAAAGCTCATTTTAGGCCTGAGTTTTTAAATCGAATTGATGAAATTATATTGTTTAAATCACTTGGACAAGATCAAATTCAATCCATCGTTAAGGTTCAACTTGATCAAATAAATAAACGACTTGAGGCAAAATCAATTGTGCTTAATTTTGATGATTCAAGCTTAGAATGGCTTGGTAACAAAGGTTTTGATCCTGACTATGGAGCTAGACCATTAAAAAGGGTAATTCAAAATGAGTTACTTACGCCGTTATCTAAAATGATGATTGGTGGGGCCATTAAAAACGGTCAAAAAGTAAATGTGAGTGTTTCTAAAGACAAGCATAATTTAGAGTTTAAATAGTCAATGCTGAAAAATGCTTATTGCAGTTCACTGGTCAAATATTTTTATCCTTAAGACACGGCCATAACGACTATTTAAGGTGGGCTTGGGTTACATCTAATCGGCCCAGCTCATCTATAAAAATAGAAGTCCATTTTGGATTAATCAGGTAACTCATATAAATAGGCCCAGTGGGGATAAGCCCTGCTTTATCCTTAAGTAAGGTAAGGCCTTGTTTGCAAAAGTTTTGGTAACTTTTATTTTGAGTTTCAAGTCCTGACATTTTTATAATGATTTGATCAAGTTCGGGGTTATTAAATTGGATATGATTATTGGGATTCTGACTTCCAAAGGTTTCAAGTACAGCTAAGCAAGTCGGTCTTTCAGGAGTAAAGCCTTTTCGATAAAAGGGGAGCTCTCTTGTTTTGTATTTTGCTATAAAAGATTTATTTTCGATAGGCTCAATTAAAACGGGTAAGTTTAAATTTTTTTTCCACTCGGATTGTAAAAAAACAGAGCCGCGCTCGTGATCAACTCCTCCGGCTTTTGAGTAATATAAAGTTAAAGGGGTTTTTAATTGAGAGACTATAGATTTTAAATTTTTTATTGATTCTGTTGTTTGAACTTCATTTAAATTTTGTTCGTGGCATACAGGTTGATTTAAAGTCCATTCTGCGGGGACTCCAAAGCACCCGGGTCTTGGAAGGGCATAAAATATTTTTTGCCAAATCGTATAATCGATGGATTGACTTAAGAGTTTAGGGAGTTGGGTTTTTTGTAAGGATGGGTTAAAAAAAAGACTGTCCAGCCTAATCAAGTTAACTTTGACTAAATCGGGTAACTTTTCCATTTGAGGAATTAAAGAGGTGGGCAAGTTTCTTAAAATATCAATATGACCTTCTTTATAGCTTTTAAGTGTTAAGGTTTGGTCATCAATCACAAGGTATTTAATATATTGGGGGGCCTCTGAAAAAGTATGAGTTGAGTAGGGATTTTTTTTAAAGACAACCGATTGCCCCGTGTTAATTTGCTCAATAAAATAGGGGCCACAGGAATTTTTTAAAGTCTTATCATGGGGGCTTAGTAGAGGGTTTGCTAATAGGTATAAAAATTCTTTAAAAGGTTTTTCTAATTCAAACTCCAAAACAAAGGGAGATACAATTTTTATTCCTAAGTTTTGAATGGATGACTTTCCTTTTAAATAGGACTCAACATTTTTAATCGGAAACAAAAGATCAGCCCTTAAGGCGGGGGCTTGTGGATTTATAAAATCAATAAAAAAATCGTAATAGTTTTGAGCGGTAACCGTTTGCCCCTCAGAAGTTTTAATTGTATTATTAATTTTACAGGTCACACGAGTTTCAGATTGTTTTTTAGAATTCCACTGGCAATTAGCATTATGAGGTAACACTTTATTTGAAACTTGTTTTAATAAGGGGCAGGCCATTTGTAGTATAACAAATTGATTGGTCGATGTGGATAGATCTTTTGGGTTAAAAGAAATCGGAAACTGAGATAGAGCAACAGTCAAAGTCTCAGGTTTTTTTTGAGCACTTATATTTTGTGCCTTTAAGTCCTGAGCTCTAACAACAATAGCGTCCATAAAATAAGCAAGAATAAGTGGTAAAACAAAATTCGCTTTAAAAATGGTTAAGCCCCCTGGATTGTAATTTAAACCTAAAAAGTCAGCTATGAAAATTG
>DYOP01000070.1:6494-10606 GCA_020720425.1 Bdellovibrio sp.
ATTGCCCAACCTCATGCAGAGGCCATGGAAGTATCTAGGCTTTTAATCTATCAATTTCCATTTTAGCAATCGTTTGAAGCTGCATATTAGAAGTGCCTTCATAAATTTGGCCAATTTTAGCATCTCTCCAGTATTTTTCGACAGGATACTCTTTTGTAAAGCCGTTACCGCCATAAAGATCAATAGCTAAGGATGTTACTTTTTCAGCCACTTGAGAGGCAAAGTATTTTGCCATTGCCGCCTCTTGGATAAAATCTTTTTGCGCATCTTTAAGGCGAGCAGCATTATACACCATAAGCCGAGAAGCCTCAATCTGAGTGCGCATTTGAGCTAATTGAAATTGAACCCCTTGGTAACTGTTAATGCTTTTTCCAAACTGTTCTCGTTCAGCTGTGTACTTAAGCGCATGTTCGTAAGCCCCTTGTGCAATACCAAGCATTTGTGCGCCAATCCCGATACGGCCTTCGTTAAGAGTTTCAATTGCAATTTTATAACCTTTGCCCACTTGCCCGAGAACTTGATTTTTATGAACTTTGCAGTTTTCAAAAATAATTTCAGCTGTGCTTGAAGCGCGAATGCCGAGTTTGTCTTCTTTTTTACCGATACTCAAACCGGGGGCTGATCGTTCAACTAAAAAGGCTGTAATCCCTCGGTAACCTTGTTCAGGGGCTATATTAGCAAATACGATAAACAGCTCAGCTTCGCCTGCGTTTGTAATCCAAAGTTTGTGACCATTAAGTACATAATGCTCACCTTGTTCTGTGGCTTTAAGCTTAAGAGCAAAGGCATCTGAACCCGATGATGACTCGGATAAGGCGTAAGCCCCAACCCAAGATTGAGCCAATTTAGGAAGATATAATTTTTTTTGCTCCTCATTGGCCCATTTTAAAAGGGCATTGGTAACAAGCGTGTTTTGCACATCAACAAAAACAGAAACAGAGCCATCAACTTTGGCTATTTCCTCAACCGCAAGGCAAGCACTAAAAAAATTGCTCCCTGTGCCGCCGTATTCGGAGGGGTTTTCTACTCCCATAAGCCCCATTTCAAAAAGTTTTTGAATCAGCTCTTTATCAAGTTTAGCGTTTTGATCCATGGTATGGACTTTGGGTAAAATTTCACCTTGTGCAAACTCTTTAATGGCTTGTTGAAATTCTAATTCGTCAGAAGTGAGTTGAGTTAAAGCTTGCGGTAACATATTTTACCTCGTTCGTGTTGTTGGCCTTTTAATCAGGCCAATATAAAAAATCAAAATATTGGCCCAAAAATAAGGCTGGTTTTTTTTTAAATTAACTTTAGGACAGCTAACGATACTTATTTTGTTAGTGCTTATGGTAGCGCAGATTTAATTTTGTTCAATAGGGTGGTAATTGACGCTCCATGTGCTTTTTTATGAGGCAAGTCATAAGTTCTTTATCGCAATTCTGGACTTTTTACCTTTTTACCTTTTAGCCTTACCTGATGGACATTTTAGAACTGCTAAGAAATTTTATAGGCTTTTTTGTTATCTTGTTATTTTCGCTTTGTTTTCATGAGTACGCTCATGGTTGGGTGGCTCGTCTTAAGGGTGACCGTACAGCCGAAATGATGGGCCGATTAACTTTAAATCCACTTCCTCATATGGATATGACAGGGACAGTGATACTTCCGGCGGTAACTATTTTGATGAACTCAATGGGGGCTCATCTTCCTTTTTTTGGATGGGCCAAACCTGTGCCCGTTAATATCAGAAATTTAAATAATCCTAAAACCGATATGTTTTGGATCGCTTTAGCGGGTCCTATGAGTAATATTTTATTAGCCGTTATGGCCACATTTATTTTAGCCGTGTTTCATAAAACACTGATGCTGTCTATATATTATAATGCCTTGGTGATGCTTACGCAGCAATTTATTGTTACCAATTTGTTTTTAGCTTTTTTTAATTTAATTCCTCTAAACCCTCTTGATGGTGGTAAAATCGTAGCTCGATTTTTACCTCCTACGCTAGCCTATAAGCTTGAACAAAGCGAGTCGATGACGAGCCTTATTTTGATGTTTGTTATTATGATGGGTGGATTAAGGTGGCTTGCGGTCCCAGTCATTTATGTTTTTCAAAAAATGATAGAGGCTAGCCATGGGATTATCTGAAAAGGCCAATCAGCCTTTAGGTACGGCTTTGGTTGAGATTGATTCGGCAAACAAAGGTAACCCTGAAAAAAACAATGGCCAAAAGGCCAGAATGATGAGTGGAATGAGGGCTACGGGAGAGCTTCATATTGGTCATTACTTTGGAGCATTAAAAAACTGGATTGAACTTCAAGATAAATATCAATGTTACTTTGGGGTAATGGATTGGCACGGAATGACAACGGCCTATAAAACCCCCTCTGACGTGAGCCAGTGGTCTAAGTTACTCTATGCCGAATTTATGGCTTGGGGGATTGATTCAAACAAAAGTACGTTATTTATACAGAGTCATGTGCCTGAGCACATTGAGCTATTTTTAATGTTTGCTAATATCACTCCTATGGGTTGGCTTGAGCGGGTCCCCAGTTGGAAAGATTCTATCGAAGAAGCTCAACAAAGTGATACCCATAACTTAGGTCGATTTTCTTATCCCGTGCTTCAGGCGGCTGATATTGCCATTTATAAAGGGATGCTTGTACCTGTGGGGGCCGATCAAGTGGCGCATCTTGAGTTATCGCGTGAGATTATTCGAAGATTTAATAAGCTCTATAAAATAAAGTTACCCGAACCCAAGCCCCTTTTAACCGAAACGCCTTTAGTCCCCGGCCTTGATGGCCGAAAAATGAGCAAATCTTATGGTAATTTTTTAGGTTTATCAGAACCCTCTGAGCAGCTTAGAAAAAAAATAATGACCATGCCCACAGATCCCCAAAGAGTGCGCCGCGAAGATGTGGGAGACCCTCAAAAATGTCCTGTTTTTGTGTATCATAAGCTTTTTTCAACTCAAGATGATATAAAATGGGTTACCGAGGGCTGTCAAAGTGCTAAAATTGGATGCTCTGATTGCAAAACGTGTTTATTTGATCAAATTGAAAGTTTTGTTTCGCCCGCGCGTTTAAAAAAGGCGCATTACTTATCGGAACCCAATTTATTAGATCGCCTCATCTCAGAAGGAAACGAAAAGGCCCGTGTTGAGGCCCAAAAAACTTTAAGCGAATGTCGGCTTCAAATGGGTTTCACTCATTCAAGAGAGGTTACTAAAGCATGAGCTTATCAGCAGTTAATTTAACACTTCAATTGCCTCATTTTGAAGGTCCTATGGCCTTATTGCTCTATCTTATTCGTAAAGAAGAAATGGATATTATGGATATTAAAATTAACCTCATTACTCGGCAGTATCTTGATTATATTCGAATGATGAGGGAGATGGATCTAGAGCTGGCCGGAGAGTTTGTAGCTATGGCGGCCACTCTTATTCAAATCAAATCTCAAATGTTGCTTCCAAACTATAACGAAAATGGCGAAGTTATTGAAGATCAAGACCCCAGAAAAGTATTAGTGCAAAAGTTACTTGAGTATCAAAAGTATCAGCAAGCTGCCGCTTTGTTATCCGAAAAGGCCTGGCTTGGTCGCAATATTTTTACTCGTTTGGCGGGTAACCCTTTTGATTTTGTACCTGAAGCTCTCGATATCGTGCTCGAAGAAAATGCATTGTTTGGGCTCATTTCTTCTTTTAGGACTGTGTCCAGAAACGCAATCAAGAGAGTTCATAAAGTTGCAAAAAAAATGCAAAGTATTGCCGGAAGAATTTTAGAGCTTAAAAATCAGCTTATTTTAGGTGTTAAAATACCACTTAAAAGTTTGCTTGATAAGGTAGGTAACCAAAGACAGTCGCTTTTGATTACTTTTTTATCTTCACTTGAGATGGCTAAAATGGGTTTTGTAAAACTTTTTCAATCTGAAAACTATCAAGAAATTTATTTAGAAGTTCTTAAGCCCATTGATGAAATAAGTCTTTCACGGGTTGAAGAATATGAGCATTCAACAGCTCTAGCTGACCAAAATAAGTTAGATCCATTTGAGTCAAAAGTTAATTTAGATGATCAAGGTCAAAGTGTTTTTGATCAAGGCCCTATTTTAAATATTCTGTCAGAGCAAGAGGATGA
>DYOP01000070.1:10706-11897 GCA_020720425.1 Bdellovibrio sp.
ACAAATGGCTACGGATGATGATATTTTTCAGGCTGAGCTTGATTTAGAGTTGGGTCTAGACTTAAATTTAGATGCTCAAGCTATGGTACAAGCGTCAGACAGTTATATTTCAGATATTCGTGCTTCAGATATACAAGTTGAGGAAGGGGAAATTTAATGGAACAGCAAACCCAAACAGATGTTACCATAGAAGAGGTTTTAGTAGAGACCACTTTATCTATTGAAAACTCTGAGTTAGCCGCTTTTGGCCCAACCCAGGATAATGTTTTTTCAGGCTCAGTCGGTTTTTCTGAAGAAGCTTTATTTGATGAAGGGGAGGAGGGGATTGATGGGGCTGAGGGGGCTGAAAATTCTAACATGTCTGCTTTTACAGAAGAGTTAACGGATCATAAAATTAGCTCTTTAATAGAGGGGTTACTATTTATTTCGGATAAACCCGTAAGTCTTTCTAAAATTAAAGCATTATTTGAAAACACCCCCGTGGATGAGCATAAAATTTTAGAGCAACTTCAGTTTTTAACCGTAGAATATAATTACCCTTCAAGAGGTATAGCCCTTGATGAAGTGAGTGGGGGATGGCAATTAAGGACAAAAATTGAAAATCAAAAATTTTATCAAAAGGCTCAAAAAAATAAACCTTTTCGTTTGTCAGGTCCTGCTTTAGAGGTTTTATCTATCGTGGCCTACAAACAGCCTATTATTAAATCAGAAATTGATCAAATCAGAGGGGTTGAGTCAGGGCACTTATTAAGGGCTTTAATGGAAAAAGGTTTGGTGCAATTTGGTGATAAGTCTAACCTCCCAGGTCGCCCTATGTATTACGAATCAACTAAAAAGTTTTTAGAGATTTTTGGGCTTAGAAACCTTAAAGAGTTACCCACGCTATCTCAAATTGATGAGCTGTTACCTGAAGGTATTGATGAGGTCGAGGCTGACCGCAAGCAAGGGTTAGGGCAAATTACTGAATCTTTAGCTGGTCAAGTGGGTGAAAATTACTCTGAGGGAGAAGAAGAGCTTTTATCAATAACAGAAAGCTTAGGGGACATTTCAACCTCGACCGAATTTTTTGATAACGAAAAGCTAAGAGCTAAAAAAGAGCAAGAAGCCCAAAAAGCTCAGGATATCAGAGAAGCCCTAATGGTCGGCCAAGAGGTGTTACCAAAAGATCTCGCTTGGTTAAGCCGTTATGAT
>DYOP01000147.1 GCA_020720425.1 Bdellovibrio sp.
AAACGGGATCCAGGGGTTTGCATAATCGGGAGCCAGTGAGTTGCAGATTTGGGAGCCGCCCTATTGCATAAAAGGGAGCCACTTTAGAAACAACATGTAATCCTTCTTATTAAACAATAAGGAGGCAAAGTTGGGACTAAGTATGACGCAGTATGAAGACATTAAGCAGAAAATTAATCAAGGCATGACCGATCGACAAATTGCAAAAGCTGTTGGCAAAAGAAGGTCAAAAATTTCAGAAATCCGCAAAGGGATGTTTGAGTTTAGTGATCAAAAAAAATGGCCTGATTGGATGGATCAAGTTCCATGGGATGAGGTTACTCTAAACATTGCACTTAAACATCCTCTATCGCTGATCTGGGAAGAATCAGCAAAACACTTAACATCATATTCAAATTTTACTCGTTATTTATATAAAAAATTTCCACAAATAAAAATTAAAGACTATACACATCGGCAATTTAACCCTGGTGAGCGATCTGAGGTTGACTGGGCAGGGCTTACGCCAGAATGGATTGATCCACGCGATGGAAAAATCCATAAAGCCTATATTTTTGTAAGTGCACTGGGATACTCACAACTTATTTTTGCAAATGCTTATTCATCCATGAAAGAGATTGATTTTTTATCAGCGCATGAAGCCATGTTTGAATTTTACAACGGGGTAACGGAAGTTATTTGTCCTGACAATACAAAAACAGCAGTGATCAAAGCCAATAAATATGATCCCGATTTAAATGAAGAATATAATCGATTTACAAAACATTATGGAGTAACTGTAGCCCCTGCCCGAGTGTATTCACCCAAAGATAAATCTTTAGTCGAGGGGTCAGTAAAGCTCGTTCAAAGATACTTTAACTGGCTCACGCGTAAGACGACATTTACCTCAATTGCTGAGATAAATAAACTTTTAAAACAAGTTGTTAATATAATAAACAACAAATCCCATAGTAAGTTTAAAATTTCACGACAAGAGATGTTTAACTTAGAAGAAAAAAGTAAATTAAAACCTCTGCCCTCAATTAAATATGAATTATCAGAAACCAAATTTTGCAAAGTGCATCCTGATGGAACTATTTGTATAAATTTAAGCTATTATTCTGTTCCCTATTTACTCGTTGGCAAAACAGTTTTTGTAAAAATATATGGCAACATCATTGAAATTTATCACGAGCTTCAAAAGGTAGCCGTGCATCAAAGGCTTTTTAAATACAGAGGTGAAAAAAGTATTTTGTTAGAGCATATCCCCGAAGCCGCACAGGCGTATCGAAGCGCAACAGCACAAAATTTAATACATCAAGCCGGCTACATAGATTTGACGTTAAAAGAATTTATAGAAGATTTACTAAAAGAAAGTCCCACGGGAAATTTAAGAAGAGCTCAGGGTTTTATAGTAGCAGCAAGGCAGATCAAGAAAAAAGCAAGCTCTACTGAATTTAAAATAATTTTAATTAAGTCCCTTACTGATTTACAAAAATATAATCAAGTCAGAGTTGAGAATTTTAAGAATTATTTAAAGCAATATTTAGATGAAGTTATATCAAGACCAAGTGGTCAAGTAATCCAGCGAGACCACAGTAATCCGATGTTAAGAAAAAACCAAACAACACTTCACTAAGAGGAGGAAGTTATGTCAGTAGTTAGCGTGGGGCAGCAAATGCAAGAGTTAAATTTACTCGGAATGGGCCATGTTTTTGAAACAGATTTAACAATGGCAAATAAGCATGATTGGAGTCATGAAGAGTTTTTATCAAAGCTTCTTCAGGCAGAGAAATCATATCGGGATGAAAAATGCATCGAAAAGAAAATAAAAGGAGCCCAATTTAGAAGAAACGCATTTTTAGAAGATTTCGATATGACAGTCAAACGAGGTGTTACCAAATCAATTTTACAGGAGCTGATGGGCCTGCGTTGGCTTGAAAACTCAAAGCCCGTTGTTTTTGTTGGTCAAACAGGAATGGGAAAAAGTTATTTAGCAGAGGCACTTGGAAGG
>DYOP01000148.1 GCA_020720425.1 Bdellovibrio sp.
CTAACTTACTGTTATAAAAACAAATTCTTACACAAAGACAGTTTACTGAATTTAGCAACAATAATTTATAGTCAATCAAAAAAAATATGTAGGTTTGTACATCATCAAAAAAAAGGCATTTTTATGAAAAAATTCGACTATAAGAAGCTTCTCCCGCACCTATTGGCTGTGGTTTTCTTTTTAATTCTAACCATGCTCTATTTAGCTCCTTTATTGCAAGGAAAGCAGCTTAAGCAACACGATATTTCGACTTGGAAAGGCGGGGCACAAGAAGCTCTTGATTATAAACAAAAAACTGGCGAAACAACCCTTTGGACCAATAGTTTATTCGGTGGAATGCCTACGTATCTTATTTCGCCAAACCGCGATAAGGTGTTTAGTTACGTTGATCGATTGATAAAAGTTTGGAAAAGTGAGCCAATGGCTCAGGTTTTCCTGTATCTGATTGGTTTCTATATTGCCTTGCTGGCATTTGGTGTAAGTCCCTGGTTGGCCATAGCCGGCGCTATTGCTTATGCCTTTTCAACCTATTTTTTTATTATTATTGGGGCGGGTCATGCTACAAAAGCCTTTGCCATTGGATATATGCCTCCTATCATCGCAGGTATATATTTAAGCTTTAAGGATAAACCTTTGTTTGGAGCGTTATTAATGTCTATCTTTTTATCACTCCAAATTAGGGCCAATCATTTTCAAATTTCGTATTATTCATTAATGGTGGTGCTCATTTTTGGAATCACCTGGTTAATAAAGTCATATTTCGATAAAAATTTTAAAGATTTATTAAAACCTTTTCTTTACATTGTTGCCGGAGTTTTATTAGCTGTTGGTGTTAATAGTACCAGTCTTTACTTAACCTACGAATATGGCAATTATTCCATGCGTGGACAATCAGAACTTACCCACGATAGCGAAAACCAAACCAGTGGCCTAGATAAAGATTATGCTACCGGTTGGAGTTATGGAATTGACGAAACCCTTACTCTTTTAATTCCAAATTTTAAAGGAGGGGCATCGGGGGGAAGCCTAACTGAAAATTCGGAAACGTATCAATTATATGAGCAAGCACAAGGTAAAATTCAGGCAAAAAAAGCTATAAAGCAATTACCGCTATATTGGGGAACACAACCGATGACATCAGGACCGGTTTATGCTGGGGCTATCATTTGTTTCCTTTTTGTATTAGGGCTTTTCTTGGTAAAAGGACCAGTTAAATGGTGGCTGTTGGCAGTAACTGTTTTAAGCATCTTATTAAGTTGGGGTAAGAATTTCATGATTTTAACCGACCTGTTTCTTGATTATTTTCCAGGTTATAATAAATTCCGTACCGTTTCCATGACACTGGTGATTGCTGAATTTGCCATTCCGTTGCTTGGTATTTTAGGATTAGCCAAGGTTTTTGATGGTGAGGTAGATAAGTTGCAATTTAAAAAGTCAATGCTTTGGGCACTCGGAATAACAGGCGGGTTAAGCCTATTTTTTGCCCTATTTTCAGGGGTGTTTTCTTTTCAGGCAGCATCAGACAGCAATTATCCACAGGTTTTAGTTGATGCGTTAAAAGTCGACCGTCAGATGTTACTGAGGAATGATGCCTTCCGTTCCTTGGTATTTATTTTAATTGCGGCGGGTCTTGTTTGGCTTGGATACGCAAAAAAAATAAGAACTCAATATGTCTATCCAGTTCTTATTATTTTGCTATTACTCGATATGTGGCCGGTAAATAAACGATATCTAAACAATGATAATTTTACTACGGCTAAGGCAATGCAGCAAGAATTTACTCCAACTAAAGCCGATCAATTCATTTTAAAAGATAAGGATCCCAATTTTAGAGTACTCAATCTTACGGTGAGCACTTTTAATGATGCCACCACTTCCTACTTCCACAAATCAATTGGAGGCTATCACGGAGCTAAAATGAAAAGGTACCAGGAATTAATTGATTTTCATCTTTTTACTGAGATGCAAGCCATTATCA
>DYOP01000071.1:0-2706 GCA_020720425.1 Bdellovibrio sp.
TTGCAAGATTCAGAAGCATTTCGAGTATTTCAAATATCTATAAATAAAACCATTGAAACTAAACATTAAAAAAATGTAGTGCCTTCGTTTTTCGTAAAATAAGCTATTCTATTTATGTTTAAGATATTTATTTTTATAAGTGTCTTGGTTATGAAAAATTCATATATTTCAGATAGTTACTGAGTTCGCCCTGAAACTTGCCTTTTTACCGCAAAAACGCTATAATGGTACAGAGGTGTTTATGGGAGCCGCAAAAAAAGCTACAGTTTATGTCGATCAAGACTTGCACAAAGCTGCAAGAATTCATGCTGCTGAATCGGACCAATCTTTATCTGATGTGATTAACGAAGCCTTGGCTTCTTACTTTGCAGATATCCAAGATGATATTGACGATCTTGCAGTTATTAAAAAGCGCGAAAAGGAATCTCGTATTCCAATGGCTAAGGTTTTGTCTAAGTTGAAAGCCGATGGCGTTATATAAAATTGAGTGGCGTAAATCAGCCGTAAAAGAATTTGAAAAATTACCTAAAAAAGAAAAAGCTGCCTTGATAGAAAAAATTCTTTCTCTATCTACTGACCCGCAACCAATGAACTCTGTTAAATTAGTTGGCTCAGACGATTCATACAGAATCAGACATGGAAATTTTAGAGTTGTGTACCAAATTGATGATGGAGTGCTTGTGATCTTAATTGTACGAGTAGCCCACCGTCGTGAAGTGTATAAATAATTTTTCACTGAAGACTCCGAGCTTGATCCAAAATTAAAATTTTAAAATTAAATGGGCCTTTGATTTCTGTTGCCCCTGGAGAAATGAAACATGTTATCCTCCGCACAGCCTTTTACAATTGGCCTGAATGGCCCTATCTATTTCAGTAACAGTCTTTGTTCGAATTTCTTTTTCTTTTGCGAAACTTTTAAATTTTTTGGCAACACTACATACGGTATCAAAATACAACAGGGCCGTCTTTTTATCGACATCAGTTTTTTCGGCTAACGTCAACAGATGCTCTCGGCCAGGACTCTTGCCTTCACCGCAAATATCCATTTGATGTTCACCGCGTGGGCCAGTGTTAAACGTCAGATCATAAGCAGGGGATAGTTTCCAGTTATTCTTCTCATCCAATAAAAATGAAAAATTTTTTGCGTGGTCATCTCTGTTATTAAAGATCACATTAAAAACACATTGCAAAAATGCTTTATCAACCTCGCGTTGATCTTTTGTCATCATACGAGTCAGCCGTAAAAGACTGATGTAATCTACGGAAGGCATTCTAAAATTTGCATTGAGTGCACCAGCCGCGGTATGAATTAGAATTTTTTTATTTTTAGATCTGTCAAATCGTTTTGCGCCAAAAGCGGAAAGATTTTTTCCTAAATCAAAGTACTGTGAGGGTTCCATCTGAATCCCGCATTTTTTTGCAAGCTCAGAGTACAGAGCTTCGATAGCGCAGACTTCTTTATGCTCATTTTCACTGGGAAACTTAATTAACCAATGGTCTCCGTTTGCCGTGTCGTCTGTAGAAAACGTTTTTGTTTTTAAATCATAACGAACTAAAGCTTTGGGTCTAGCTCCATGTGGTGAACCGCCGATTTTTGCAAGTTGAGCGAGAGCCGTTGTCGGTTCATCATTGATAATTTTATTTATTTTTTTTGCCAATTCTAATAGCGTAAAATCAGCAGCTGCAAGTTTTTCATTCGAGGCGGGTACAAACGTAAGTGCCCCCATAGCTCTGTCTCCAATATAGGCCAATCTATCCAAGGGGGAAATTGAGAAAAGCGCTAAGCCTCTTTTTTTAAAAAGCCGATCCATAAGTAACAGGCCCCATCCGTCTGGCAGACAATCGGCAATTAACCCGGGAAGTCGGTCTTGATAAGGGGGAAAATTTCCATAAGCCTCAGCTCGTAGTGATAGATTTAATGGGGATAGCTCAATTCCTTTTTTTATGGCTTCTGGCGTGTATTCAAAAAGTAAATCAACTCCGTTATCAGCAAGGTCCCCCAAATGCCAATGCTCACCCCATCCTGAATAATAAACGGATAGTTTTTTCATCGTGCCCTACGGCGCAATAGCGATTTATTTAAACGCTCAGTTTGTTCCATTTCTGAGATGGATTTAATTTTCAACTGAAATAAATTAGACAATTCGTTGACACAGTCTAAAGCCATCGTAATACGAATCAAAGTCAAAAGCGCGCACTGCCCTTTGTTTTCTAGATTTTTAATGGTGCCCACATCAATTCCCGAGCGGTCGGCTAGCTCTTGCTGAGTCCAGTGCCTGAGCAGGCGTTGTTGCCTGAGGCGAAGGCCTATTTCAAGGCCAATTTCCTCTGCCGAGGCTAATTTAAAGTCTATTTTATTAGCTATACTTTGTTTAATTGCGTACATTTAGCTAATATTATAGATATAATTAACAGCTAAATCAAGTGATTTAACTATTTTCATTAATTCCTGGCGGTGTTTAGCCCATTATGCTATGGGGGGCTGAGAGGTTTTATTTTGAGACGCCGAGTACTTAATAAATTGATTTTCAGTGCTTGCGGATTTAAAAAGCCAAGCAGGAGGACGCCTTGGCATCTCTTATCATCTTTATGTTTTTAGAAATCATATATTCTTGTCCCGAGAGGCTCAGCGGAATAACTGAAGCATCTTCAAAAGGGACTTGGTTAAACTCGGTAACAAACTTGCTGACATATCTTTGCTGACAT
>DYOP01000071.1:2806-7891 GCA_020720425.1 Bdellovibrio sp.
GGCTGGCTGGCAGGCTGGCTGGCAGGCTGGCTGGCTGGCTGGCAAAACTACGCTTTTAAAAACATATAGCTTTAGGGCGATTATGACGCCTTGTAATGAGGGTTTTGTGATGGTAACTGTGATGGTAACTGTTTTGGTAACGACGTTTTACCAACTTGCCTGGGGCCTTTAAAATTTTTATAAAGTCATTTATTTAGTCTAGGTCAAAGGGGGAAAATGAATTTTAAAAACTCATTGAGACCACAAACGGTAACTGATTTAATTTTTCGAGGGATTGTTTCATTTAATCCTACAGCATACAGTTTGTTGATAGAAGGATCATGTTTTTGAAGTGCCAAAAGGCTTTTAACATCTGATTGCGAGACTTGGCCAGCTTTAACTTCGACTGCGATTTTTTTATTTCCAAAATCAATAACAAAATCGACTTCAAGCCCATGTCTTGAGCGAAAAAAATAAATCCTAACCCTCAAGTCATGGGCAAGAGCAGAGTTGCGAATTTGATTGTGAACGGCGTGTTCAAACAACAACCCAACGCGGTCACCAGAGGCCTGAAAATTAAAAAGAAGACCATTTAAAACGCCAGTATCAAAAAAATAGAGCTTAGGGTGCTTTACAGTATCTACATTTTCAACCTGATATGAAAAAACACGATGGGCTATTAAAGTGTCTTCTAAAAGTTCATAAAATCTTAAACTTGTCGAGCGCGAAACTTTAGCTTGTTGTGCAATTTTTGAGTAATCTAATATGTGGCCCGCCCAATTTGCGCATTGATTTAAAAATCTAGCAAACCCTTCGATATTGCGAGTGGCCGCTTCTATTTGTATTTCTTCGGTCAGGTAAGTGGCCGAATAAGTTTCTAAATTTTTTTGAAATTCTTTAGCTTGGGTGCAGAGGTAATTTTCAGGTAAAAAGCCTGATTGTAGTGCTTTTTTAACATTTAATTGATAATCTAGCTCACAGGCGGCTAATCCTGAAAGCTCATAAGCATAGACACGCCCTGGTAACAGATTGGCTTGTCCTCTTTTAAGTTTTCTTGCACTTGATCCTGTTAGATAAAATTTTGGCTTAACCGTCCAGTTATCGAGAATATCTTGAATCGTGTTTAAAAGGCTAGGTAATCGTTGAATCTCGTCAATTAAAACAGTTTTAGGGTTGTATTGATTAAGTAAAGACTCCAAATAACTAGCATCAGTAGAATGATTTAAATACTCTCTTTGGTTGGCTAAATTTATACTTAAATCAGGCTTGAGTTGTTTAATCAAAGTTGATTTGCCCGTTTGTCTAGGACCAATTAATAGAATACTTTTTTTTGATTTTGAAATCGGCAATGCGATTTTACGAGGAAGTAATACTTTAATTTTGTTCATAGAGTAGACATTTTAACCGTAAATTTGCCCACATGGCAAGCAAAATGTAGGCTTTATGATTAATCGATTATAAAAAGTTATATCATTTATTAAATTGAAAAAAGGCATCATCATGGATAAATCAAAAGAGATACGCTTGGACATTATATCTTTGAGTATTTTCAGCACAAAGCCCCCTGTGATAGCTCTTCGCTCACTCGCTGGCCCAAAAAGGGGGCCAGCTTTTCAAATAAGCCATACGCAGGTTGAAGGCTTCACAAGAGAAGCTGTAGAAAAAATTGCTTTAAGAGGGGTATAGAGGCGCCAATCACCACCCAGAAGGCAAGCAGGTGCTGATATCAGGCATGAAAAAGCAATCACGAACAATGAAACGATTTATAAAAAAATAGATAAGCCATAGAGCCAGTTATCGGCCACGAAAAATCTGATCATAGAATGGATATCAATCGACTCAAAGGCACTCAGGGAGACAAATTTAACCCGATTTTAGCTGCGGCTGCATTTAATCTAAGAAAGATACTAAGATCTTTCTTTTTGTGCTTTTTTTTGGTTTGGTTTATTGACAAAAAAATCATCTTTAAAAGTAAATGCTAACTTTTTTTTAAATAAAAAACTAAATTATTTTTAAAAAATAGATTTTTCAGCATCAACTATTTATATTTTGATGTACTGCACGCTGGACCTTTGTATTGCTTTTATAACGCTATTTCTAATAGGTTTTATATGGTTTAGTATTAAGCAGCTGCTAAATATTTTTTCATGGCTTGCCGATAGTTATGTTATGATGTAGTTAAGCTTTATGGGAAAAAAATTTATCAGATTTTTAAATAATGGTTTTGATCAGTTAGAAGATGGGTTCAATCTTCTTTCTTTTGGATTTGTTCCAAAAAAATACCAGTCTAATTATGTACAAATTAATTTTTCAAAATCAAAATCAAAATACCCAAGAACTGCTCAAGAAGCTTTCAAAAAAGATCTTAAAAAAATATCTGCGGATGCATCTAATCTAATGCTTTTAAAACAATAAATGAATCGCCACGATAAGAGATCAAAACAACAATTACAGACGCAAGGTAAGGAAAATTTTTTCTAGGCTCAGTCTTGGAATTAACCTATACCACCACCAGATGACTTTCAAAAGTTCCCACCAGAAATTCAAAAAGCCTTTTTGACTGAATGGGAAAAAGAAGGCGATCATCGTCGCAATCGAGAATTAAAAGAAATGGATCTAATGGATCTAGATCTAAAAAATAAATCAAAAGATATAACACTAACCAAACTTTTAGGATTTGCATCATTGTTTTGCTCATGGTCAATTGTTTTTGGCCTTGGGTTAAGTGGTATTTACCTTCTAATTCTTGGTCGCGACATACAAAGTCTCATTGTTTTTGTTGGCGCACTTACATCATTTTGGATTT
Organism: Bdellovibrio sp.; assembly: GCA_020720425.1. Taxonomy (GTDB): domain Bacteria; phylum Bdellovibrionota; class Bdellovibrionia; order Bdellovibrionales; family Bdellovibrionaceae; genus DYOP01. The sequence goes on from DYOP01000071.1 coordinate 5,592, forward strand.
TCAGAAACAAAAAAAATTAAACTGACATATTATTATCCATTGAGATCAGCGCGGATGTGTAAACATTCACCGATCGTGGGTTTTGGCAATAAAATTTTGTGGCCTTTTTGTTTGTTATTATCTATATTTTTTAAATGACTATAGGTAGAAATGATCTTTGCCCATGTGGTAGTGGAAAAAAATATAAAAAATGTTGTATGCTGAATGCTAAGCCAAGCAGAGAAGAATATAAAAAAAAGCATTGGTCTGATGTTAACAATAGTATTTTTAATAAATTTATTGAGTATATATCAAAAACCTATGGTGTTGAGTCTTTTGAAGTAGCTTTTCATGAGTTTTACTTATATGGATTTAATCAAAACCAATACTCCTTAAACCACAAAGATGCTCAATTTAACCCAAACTCTCCCGAAATGCAGTTGTTTTTTCCGTGGATGTTTTATGAGTGGCGGCCAAATCAAAAGGTGCAGCTAGAAAATAATCATCATCAAGATGGCAGGCTTCGTGAAGGTTTAACTATTGGTCAGTCCCTGGAATTAATGGGAAATAATCTTTCTAAAGACGAACGGGAGTATTTATTATCATGCTTTAAAACAACATTTAGTTTTTTTGAAATCATAGAAATCAATTTGGATGTTTCATTAAAGTTAAAAGATATTTTTACAGAAGAGTTGCACCTTGTTTTAGAAAAAAATGCAACCCATGGTGTTCGAGTTGGAAATTTATTGTACGCTAAAATTGTTAGACTTGAAGATATAGTAACTTTAGAGGCAACATGCTCAATTGTTATTGATCCTATTTATAAAATTCATGTGCTTGAATTAAAAGATAAGATTCAAAAAGTAAATAAAGTTGTCAACATTACTGTTGATATTCTCCGTCTACATTCAATTGAAATTCTAAAATTGTATCGTTCAATTTATGAACGGGTCATCAATCCTCCTATGCCTATTTTAAAAAATTCAGATGGAGATTTGCTTGCTCCTCATCGGTTAATTTATGATATTCAAGATTCTCATGTTACTTTCGAATCTATTTATAGGTTTTGTTATGGTAACGCTAGAGATGAGCTTATTGATGGGGCAAAGGTTGATAATATGGGGCGAGTTGTTTTTGTTCAGTTTCCTTGGCTAAAAGGAGTCTCTGGTGCTGATGAAAACGTGGGTAGCACTGTTTTGGGTAACATTCAAATTGATGGTTCTGTTATGACGGTTGAAGTTAATTCAAGGGAGAGATATTTAAAGTTTAATAGGGAGTTGAAAAAACTAATGCCAGAGGCTGGAACATGGAAATTAAAATATAAGCAGATTGAGTCTGTAGAGAGTTTTGTTGCTAAAGCAAGAAATATAGAAATCAAACGAGATACTGAAAATGTTAGAGAAATAAAAAGAGATAATGGTAAGGGTAGAGAGTTAAAAAGAGATAGTGATAAGGGTAGAGAAATAAAAAGAGATCAAGCGAGTGGTATTGATAGAGATACTCAAAATTATGAAAATAAGGGCAAGGATAGTTACAAGGGAATAGTAAAATCATCAAAAGTTGGGGGCAAAGAACAGACTGTTAATTACAATGAGATTATGGCTAACCCAGAAGTTCGTAATAAGATACAGAGTATGTTACAGGCTCATTGGGATAATTGGCTTATGTTACCTATTCCGGCATTGGGAGGCAAAAGCCCTATTGATGCAGCTAAATCTAAATTGGGACGTGAAAAGTTAGATAGTCTTTTGACCTCATATGAAATTACATCAGAGAGTGAGCCGATGCTAGGACAGACGGATGATTTTTTTAAAAATCTGAGAGCAAAACTTGGAATTTAAAATTAATAATTCGAGCTATTTTTGCATTTGATTTATTCACCCCCTGTTAGATAAATACTGGGGAGGCCATTATAATAATTAATGTGTCACAAGTTGCTTTTTTAGAGCATCTCAACGGCTTTAATTTGTATTTCCATATGCTCAAATTTCTAACATATTTGAGCATATGATAATGCAAGTTATAGAGCGAACATTAAAACAAGACCTTTTAAAAAATAAAAAATCTATTTTATTGCTAGGGCCCAGGCGGGCAGGCAGACTGGCAAAACCACGCTTTTAAAAAAAAGTATAGATTTAGGGCGATTATGACGCTTTGTAATGAGTGATTTGTTTTAGTAACGACGTTTTACCAACTTGCCTGGGGCTTTTTAAAATTTTTATAAAGTCATTGAAGTTAAAGCATCAAAATCCATAACAAAAAGAGATTTGCAAAACGTTAAACGTCTGACCTCAGAAAGATAAAAAAGATTCGATAGAGTG
>DYOP01000071.1:7991-9331 GCA_020720425.1 Bdellovibrio sp.
CTATAGAGTGTCAATTGTCTCGGTAACGATTTATATAATGAAGATAATAATTTAATAATTACAGCTTGGAACTTTTTTAGATGTAAGAGGTAGCAGGTATGCAAGTCCGGTTAGTGCCGGAAAAAAGAAAATCATTTCGTAGCTTTCGTATGAAGTGTAAAACACAAAGCTTATTGCGTAATTCGCAATGATCGAAATAAGAATAACTTTAAGTAACCATATTTCGTTTGAGTTGTTAAAATTTAAATCTTTTAAATAAATTATATGAGTTCTAACCAGGCTTAAAAGAGTTATTAAGGCGGTTGCTCCTAAAAAATAAAATGTAAAAAATGGGCCATTTTGAACAAGTGAAGAAAGGTAACTTGAGTGATGGTCTTTATATGAAAATTCAACTTGAGTATATTTTTTTTGATATTCAGAGTCTTTTTTTGACAAAAAATCTTTAATCCAAATTTCAGAGTTTTGAAAGCCAACGCCCCTTAAGGGATGTTCTAAAAATAAATCAAGTCCAACCTTCCACATGTTAAGTCTGCCTGCGTTTGATGCGTCTTTAGAGCTTATTTGCCCATCAGTATTGGTTTGGACTTCACCTATGCTACTGAGTCGATTGATAAGATTTGGATTAAAAAATAGAACAAATGTAAGGGCTAAAGCAGGTGCAATAAAATAGGGTTTTGCTTTTTTTGAAAATATAAATATAAAAATAAAACTAGCTAAGATGCCAAGATAGGGAGCCCTTGATTTAGATAAAAATAAAAAATAAGTACTCAAAGTGAGTAGCAAAAAATACCCTGTTGTTTTAGCTAGGTCTATTGCTGCAGAAGATTTTTTAAAAACATTAAAATGGTATATAAAATAATAAAAATATAAGGGGATAATGAGCGAGTTAAAAGTTCCCCAGCGACTGATATCCCAAAAGCTAGCTAATCGAGCGTTGTCGGGTAACTCAAAACCATAAAGGTTATAAAATAAGTATAGGGAATACCCAAAAGCTATGAGATGGCCTAAAATAAGCCCTTTTAAAAATATATTTTTTAGAAAGCTATATTTAATAATTATTAATGTAATTAGGCTAAGCAAGGGCCATGGCCAATTAACTAAGACTTTTTGAGCTGAGTGCGTAGAGCCTAACGAAGTTAAATTAAAAAATATAATTAAAGGGTAGGTAAGTAAAATCGCAATAAGCCAAGGGTTTGATTTAAGGTTACTATAAAGTGTATTTCTATAAGGTTTATAGGCTAAAACAAGTAACACTGTTAGTGCAAAAAAAAGATGAATCCCGCTTTTTGATGTAAAAAAAGATAAACCAAGTAGAAAAAATAAAACTGAGGATATTGAGG
>DYOP01000071.1:9431-11358 GCA_020720425.1 Bdellovibrio sp.
ATCGTATGATATAATCGCGCTTTGTAATCGCGCTGTGTAATTGCATGGTGAAATCGCACGGTGAACCATCACCTGATCCATCTCTTGATCATCCATCCATGGCCAAGCCACAAATCAATTATGTCTCGGTCATGAACTAATTATGATCCAATTGAGATCCAATTGCGACAAGTTTACGAATCAATTATAAACCGACTAGGATCAAATTATGAACAAATTAAGACACAATTAAAACCCAATTATTTTTGGGCTTTTAAATTAAAGCTAATATCAAAAGTATCATAGATAAGTTTATCACCTAGATTTTGAAAAAACTTACCAGATTTAAATTTAATTCCAAAAAGAGTGCGATCTACAGTTAATTTACCCATTGCCATAGCCATGCCAGATTTAGCATCAGTGGTAATTTGGGAATTAAATGTGATTGGTTGAGTGATGTTTTTAATCGTCAAATCCCCTACCAATTCGTAGTTATCTTTTGTTGTCATTTTAACTGATTTGATATCAATTTTAGCTTCTTTAAACTCTTGGGTAGCAAAAAAATCGGGTGAGCTAAGGTGCCCCGTTAGTTTTTTATTCATGCCCTCATCAGTAATGTCAGTCACTTTAAGAGTCGGCATATCAACAATTATGGTAGCATTTACAGGTTTTGTGCCTTCAAAGTTTAATGTGCCAGATTTAATTTGTATGGTACCTTCGTGTTGACCGCCAACTTTTTTACCAAGCCATGTTAGGGTTGAAGTATCAGTTTTTACTTGAAAGGCTGTTGGGGCCGCAAAGGCTAAAGGGCTAGCCAAAAGGGTTATTAAAATTAATTTTTTCATGAAAACTCCTTAGTGTTTATATAGTCCAGACGTTCATTCAAACAAACGTACTAAAAAGATGCAACTAAAAGCTTAGCTTATTTAAAAGTTGATTTTAATATTTGTATAATTGCATATTAAAATGACTCACGATGTATAACAAGTTACCATAAAACCTGAGTTAATTATTTGGGTAACTTTTTACCTGAAAGGTTTTGAAATGAAAATTTTGTTAACGGGTGTCAATGGGCAGTTAGGTTGGGCTTTAAAACCAAAGTTATCGTTATTAGGTCAGCTAATTGAGGCTGATCGAAACCTATTAGACTTATCACAACCTTATCAAATAGGTTCAACTTTAGATCAAATTAAACCTAACTTTATTGTTAATGCAGCGGCTTACACGGCCGTTGATAAAGCGCAATCTCAGACTGATCTTTGTTTTTTAGTAAATACACAAGCGCCAATTGAAATGGCAAAGTGGTCAAAAGTAAATGGGGTTCCTTTGATCCATTTTTCTACCGATTATGTTTTTAACGGAAATAACTTATCTCCACAAACAGAATTGTTACCAACTGATCCTCAAAATATTTATGGCCAATCAAAAGCTTTAGGCGAAAAAGGGGTTTTTCAAGAAGCCAGCGATTTGGCCTTTATTTTTAGGACAACCTGGGTTTATGGGCTTCATGGTAACAATTTTATGAAGACCATGTTGCGTTTATTTAAAGAAAAGCCCGAACTTAAAATTATTAATGATCAATTAGGTGCCCCCACGGGAGTGGGACTTATATCAGATGTCATGTCCTACATTGTAGGGTATTTAAAAAATAATTCAGATCGGGTTAGCAAACTAAGTGGACTGTATCACCTCAGTGCTAAAGGACAAACAAGTTGGTTTGATTATGCTAGGTTAATTTATAAAATAGCACATCAAAATGGAATTCAAATGACCTGTCCAGAAGATAGAATATGGCCTATTTCAACAGCGGATTATCCAACACCTGCAAAAAGGCCACTGTACTCGGTTCTTGATAGCGCAAAAATTGAAAAAGCTTTTGATTTAAGGTTGCCTCATTGGGATCAAGAAGTTGTTCAAACATTAAATGTATTAACTTCTGCTATGCCGC
>DYOP01000072.1:0-5908 GCA_020720425.1 Bdellovibrio sp.
AATTTATATTTAACAAAAAAAAGATCATGTTACCAGCATGATCTTTTTTTTTATAGCCACAGGTCTTGCTTTTTTAGCATGGGATTTTTTAAGTAAAGCCCCACCGAATTCTTTTTCAGTTTTGAATTCATCTTAGGCAATTAAATTAAAAGTTATTAAACTAAGAGTTATTAAATAAAGACGTTTTAATCAAAGTTATATTGTGACCTAAGGCTTATTATATTTAGCCCATACCAATTTTAGTTTTTCTTCAAAAGCCTTTCCTGAAAAAGGCTTAACAACGTATTGGCTAACGCCCGATAAAATAGCTTCGGTAACTTGGTCTTTTTCGGTCTCAGAAGTTAGTAAAATAAAAGGGATTTGTGAAAACTCTTTGTGAGATCTAACGGTTTTTAAAAATTCAAGACCCGTCATTTTGGGCATATTCCAGTCTGAAATAACAATATCTATTGGGTTACCAGACTCAAAAGCTTGGGCCAATTTTTGCAAAGCCTCAAGGCCATCATTGGCTTCGGTAATATTTTTATATCCCATGGCTCGAAGTTGGCTTTTAACAAGCTCCCTCATGGTGGGCATATCATCTGCAACTAAAAAGCGCGTGTTAAGTGCAAACATAAAGCTCCAAATAAATTTAATATTTATCAGTTTGTAGGTTAGAGATTGTAGTTTACGATAGTTCAAATATTCTGCAACTAATAAAAGCGGTCTCTAATAAAGGTGCCAAATATTTTATGTTCACCTATGCCCCAAAATAGCTGATCCCAGTCTTGATCAAGCGCGCAAAGATGGGCCAGCTTTCCGGTTTGAATTGAGCCAATTTGGTCTTCTAGACCTAGGGCATAAGCGCCTCCTAGTGTATAGGCAACGATGACCTCGGCTAAAGACATTTTCATTTTGATGCGGGCTAAGCTGCCAACAAATGAGATATCTTGAGTTGGGCTTGTGCCAGGGTTAAAATCGGTGCTTAAAGCTACGGTAACACCTTGATCAATTAACTTGCGGGCCGGGGGATAGGGGCATTTTAAATACAAATCAGCAGAGGGTAACAATACGGCCGTGGTGTTTGTTTTTGAAAGCTTTTGAATATCGTTGTTTGATATGTGAATGACATGATCAATGCTTTTAGCTCCCATTTGAAGACCTAATAGGCTTGCGCCAGAGCGAGATAATTGATCCGCATGAATCGTAATATCCCAGCCCCATTTTTTAGCTTGCTCCAAGTACTCTTTCGAAAATTCAGTTTCAAAAAAACCCTTTTCAATAAAAATATCAAGGCGCTGAGCCTGTTTTTTAAAACGAGGAAGCCATTTTGTAAGCTCATTTAAATATTTTTGGGGCGACTGATTTTTATGGGGATTAGCATGGGCACCTAAAAAAGTGGGTACAATGATTTGAGGTCCCAATTTTTGGAGATGATTGATAACTTTTAAAAGTTTTTCTTCAGATTTAAAATCAAGTCCATAGCCTGTTTTGATTTCGACAGTCCCAACCCCTTGTTTTAAAAAGCGAGTCAATCTGTGATGGGCTAGTTCAATCAGCTGCTTTTGGGTGGCCTGTCTTGTGTGTTTAACAGTTGAAAAAATCCCCCCCCCTTTTTTAGTTATATCTTGGTAGGTTAGGCCTTGGTTTCGAAGATCAAGCTCGTGGGCCCTGTTTCCTGAAAAAACTAAATGGGTATGGCTCTCAATAAAAGCCGGTAGTACGTGTCTTTTTTCTAAAAAAAATTCTTTTTTAATTTTTGGATAATAGCTTTTTTGAAGTTGATTAAAGGGGCCGCAATACTCAATTAAGCCGGTATTATTAACCAATACAGCTGCATTTTTAATTAGGCTTAAATCCTTAAGTTGTGAGTGGCGAGCTCTTTTTTTTTGTGCCCCTTTAAGGGTTAAAAGCTCGCCAATATCACGAATTAAAATCATTTAGTTTTGCCCTGAGCGGCAACTTGAGCAATACGTTCAGCAATTTTTTGCTGATCACCAAGGTATTGTTTTTGGGTAACGTTCAATTGGCTATCAAGTTCGTAAAGTAAGGGGATTCCGGTTGGGACATTAAGCTCTAAGATGGCTTCTGAGGACATATTTTCGAGAGTTTGAATAATCGCTCTTAGGCTGTTACCATGGGCTACGATCAGAACATTTTTCCCCGCCATAAGTTGGGGTTTGATCTGCTCGTTCCATAAAGGTGCCATACGCTGAATTGTTAATAAAAGAGACTCTCCTGAGGGTAAAATATGGGGTGCAACATCATGGTATCTTAAATCAAACCGTGGGTGTTGGGGGTCATCATAGCTTAAAGCAGGAGGGGGCACGTCAAAACTACGGCGCCAAATTTTAACCTGATCTTCGCCATGCTTAAGGGCCATTTCCGTTTTATTAAGCCCCTGTAAAGCTCCATAGTGGCGTTCATTTAGTCTCCAGCTGCGAGTAACAGGAAGCCATAATTTATCCATAGCTTCGGTGATAATCCAATGGGTTCGAATCGCTCTTTTTAAAACAGAGGTGTAAGTTGTGTCAAAAAGCAATCCGCTGTTTTTTAGGGTTTCTCCAGCCTCTTTGGCCTCGATAATGCCTTTTTCTGAGAGGTCGACATCGACCCAACCTGTAAAGCGATTTTCTTGATTCCACTGACTTTCGCCGTGCCGAACAAGGACTAATTTGGACATGCGTCACCTCCTATTAAGACGGGTCTTTATTTTTTTAAATTCCTGATCTAAGCTAGTTTTCTAACTATGTGTGATAGAGTCAAGTGAGGTTAAGTGTGTCAAATTCAATTCAGCGAGATAATTTAGAATATGTTGATCAGCTATGGCATTTGTTTAAAAAAGATTCAAATCTTGTTACTAATGATTGGCGATTGTTTTTTGAAGGGGTCGAATTTGCGGGTGGTTTAAACCAAAACCAAAATGAAATTCAAAATCCTATTCAAAGTGATAATCAAAATTATGCTATAGGTGTGGGTGGCGCCGGCTCTACTTCTGAAAAAGGTTTTAATCCTAAAGAGCTTTCTGTGTATAAATTAATTATGGCTTACCGTCAGTATGGTTACCTAGAAGCGCAACTTGATCCTTTAACTAATTCGGCAACTCCCCTAGATTTATTGCGTCTTGAAAACTTTGAGTTATCAGATCGGGATTTGTCTTTAGAATTTAATGCGGGATATTTGTTAGGCTTTCAAACCCCGGTAACTTTAGATAAAATTGTTAAAACCCTTAAAGATAAATACAGTTCAAAAATGGCTCTTGTTTGTGCTGACGCTTTGCCTGATGTTCAGGCTTGGCTTTATCAGGAGTATGAAAAATCTTTTTCAAGGGATTTATCAAACGAGCAAAAAATTAGAATTGCCAACCAATTGTCTGAGGCAGAAAGTTTTGAAAAATTTTTACACTCCCGTTTTGTTGGCGCCAAACGTTTTTCTATGGAAGGCGCTGAAGCTATGTTACCCATGTTTGATTGGATGACCCAGCAATCTTCTGATTATCAAATTAATGAGTCAGTTGTTGGGATGGCCCATCGAGGTCGTTTAACCATGCTAAATTGTTTTTTTGAAAAACCAGCTGAGCAGCTTTTATCGGGGTTTGTAGGGGATTCGGGAACTCATAACCCTTTTGAAGAGTTTGATGGAGATGTGAAATATCATTTGGGTTACCGAAAAATAAAAAAAACAAAAAATGGCGAGATGCCTGTTACCTTGGCTTTTAATCCTTCACATTTAGAAGCGGTTAATACAGTTGTTTTGGGCATGGCTCGGGCGGCTCAAAGACTTCAGCGTGATACAAAAGAAAGATCTAAAGTGTTACCCGTTCTGATTCACGGGGATGCGGCTTTTGCAGGTCAGGGGATCGTTCAAGAGACTTTGCAAATGAGCCAAGTTCGAGGTTACCGCGTAGGCGGAACGGTGCATATTGTTGTGGATAATCAGGTGGGGTTTACAACCAATCCTGAAAACTCAAGAAGTACGCCCTTTGCGAGTGATGTAGCCAAAGCTATCGGGGCTCCTGTAATTTTAGTTAATGGTGATTCGGTTGAATCTTGTGTAAAAGCTATGGATTTGGCTATTAAATACAGGCAGTTTTGGAAGCGCGATATTGTTATTAACATGGTTTGCTATCGCCGATATGGGCACAACGAGGGCGATGAACCTTCTTATACTCAGCCGCAAATGTATAAAATTATTAAAGATCATCCAACTCCTCGCGAAATTTATCATAAAAAACTCATTTCTGAAGGAGTTACTACACCGCAAGTACTTGAAGCCAAATATGCTGAGTTACTCGCTGAGCTTGATATAAAGCTTCAAAACGTAAGACAAAAAGAGTACCCTATAGAGCCCTATAAATTTGAAGGGGTTTGGAAGGGATTAAGGCGCTCAGAAACTTCTGATTTTGATCAAAGTTTGCCTATTGCCTCGGGTTACCCAATTAGCAAGCTTAAAGATATTGGCCAATCCCTTTGTCAGTATCCAGATGGTTTTACGCCTCATGCGAAACTTTCAAGATTACTTGATTTAAGAGCTAAAATGGCTTCGGGCGAAGAAAAATTAGACTGGGGAACAGCTGAGCTTTTGGCTTTTGGTAGCTTATTAGATCAGGGTTACCATGTACGTTTGACGGGTCAGGATTGCGTAAGAGGGACATTTTCGCATCGTCATGCGGGCTTGTATGACTTTAATACAGGTGAGCCTTATTTGGCCTTAAAACAAAAATATCAGGGACATGCCGAATTTTGTGTCTATGATTCGATTTTATCTGAGTATGGGGTTTTAGGATTTGAGTATGGTAACTCAATTTCGGACCCTAATTTTTTAAGTTTATGGGAAGCTCAATTTGGTGATTTTTCAAATGGAGCTCAAATTATTATTGATCAGTTTATTATCTCTGCCGAATCTAAATGGCAGCAAATGTCGGGTCTTGTGATGCTGTTACCTCATGGTTTTGAGGGGCAGGGGCCTGAGCACAGCTCAGCTCGACTCGAAAGGTATTTGCAACTGTGCGCTCAAAATAATATTCAGGTGATTGTACCTACCACTCCGGCTCAAATATTTCATGCCTATCGAAGGCAAATGATAAGGCCTTTCAGAAAACCTTTAGTCGTAATGAGTCCTAAGTCCTTGCTACGTCATCCTATGGCGGTTTCAGAACTCAAAGACCTATCTGAGGGCGGGTTTCAAGAGGTCATTTTAGACGAGGGGATTAAAAACACTAAAGAAGTTGAAACCCTTATTTTGTGTACGGGTAAACTTTATTATGAATTAGCTCAAGAGAGGACGAAATCTTCGAAGACTCAAACGGCGATTGTTAGAATTGAGCAATTATATCCATTTCCGACCAAACAAATTATAGCTGTTTTAAAAAGTTACCCAAGATTAAAAAATCTTGTTTGGGCCCAAGAAGAGCCAAAAAATATGGGGGCCTATCAATTTATGTATTTTAAATTATCTGAAGTGCTCTTTAAAGAAGGGTTTTCACATTTGCCGTTGCATTACGTGGGGCGAAGTGAAAAATCAAGTCCTGCCGTAGGGTCTATGGCTAGGCATCAAAATGAGCAAGCTCAGATTGTAAAAGGATGTTTTAGTATATAATTTTATTTTAAACAAAAAGAGGTTTTAATGAAAGTAGAAATAAAAATTCCGACCGTGGGCGAATCTGTTACCGAAGCCAGCATTGGTCAATGGAATAAAAAATCAGGCGATTATGTGAAAAAAAATGATGTGTTACTTTCACTTGATACTGATAAAGCATCGGTTGAAGTTGTTTCAGAGCACGAAGGAGTTATTGAAATTATAGAGCCTCAGGGTAAAATGCTCCCTATTGGGGCCTTGGTGGCAAGCATTGATACGTCACAAGCAAGTGCTCAAGTAAGCACTCAGGTAAGCACTCAGGTTGTGACTCAATCAACGGGTGATTTAAAAA
>DYOP01000072.1:6008-8453 GCA_020720425.1 Bdellovibrio sp.
CAACCACAGCCACAGCCTTTATCATCGCCACAATCACTTCTGACCCAAGGGGGGATTAATGTTACTCACCGTCAAGAGCGAGTAGCTATGACGAATATACGAAAAAAAATTGCCCAAAGGCTTGTTTCTTCGCAGCAGACCACGGCTACATTAACGACATTTAATGAAATAGATATGTCTCGGGTAATGAGTCTTCGAAGTAAATATAAAGATAAATTTAAAGAAAAATATGGTGTGAGTCTTGGCTTTATGGGCTTTTTTACAAAAGCTTCGATAGAGGCATTAAAAGCTTGGCCCTCGGTTAATGCTTTTATTGATGGACAAGATATTATTTATAATCGTTACTACAATGTGGGGGTAGCGGTTGGTACTGATAAAGGCCTATTAGTACCTGTTATAAAAGATGCCGACCAACTATCAATTGCGGGCATTGAAATGGCTATTCGGGATTTTGCACTTAAGGCCCGTGACAGTAAAATTTCGGTCGATGATTTAAACGGGGGAACTTTTACTATTTCTAATGGCGGAGTTTATGGATCGCTTTTATCTACACCCATTTTAAACCCGCCTCAGACCGGCATTTTAGGACTTCATAAAATTGAAGATCGGCCTATGGCTATTGATGGTCAGGTGGTTATTCGTCCTATGATGTACATAGCCTTATCTTATGATCATCGAATTTTAGACGGAAAAGAAGCTGTCAGCTTTTTGGTTAAAATAAAAGAAGGTCTCGAAGACCCAGAAAGACTGTTACTCGAAATTTAGTTTTTTATTATTAATTTTTAATGAGGCGGTAGGTAATGAGTAAAAGTGAAGAATTTGATATTATTTTTATTGGCGCTGGCCCCGCAGGTTATGTGGGTGCAATTCGCGCGGCACAACTGGGTTTTAAAACAGCCGTTATCGAAAAGCGTACAACCCTCGGTGGAACTTGTTTAAATGTGGGTTGCATTCCTTCTAAGGCTCTTCTTGAATCAAGTGAATTATTTTATCAGGCCCACAAAGATTTTACTCACCACGGAATCGAGTTGGGCTCAGTTAAGCTTGATTTAGCTAAAATGATGAGCAGAAAATCAAAAATTGTAAAAGATCTAACCGATGGAATTGGATTTTTATTTAAAAAAAATAAAATCACCCGCTATCAAGGTTTAGCCACATTGGTTGATAGTAAAACCGTTCATATTACTGATGACTCCAATGAGGATCTTTCTGCTCCTGTTATTTTAAAAGCGACAAAGGCAATTGTTTTAGCTACGGGCTCGGTTCCGAATGAGTTGCCATCGCTTCAGGTTGATGAAAAAGATATTTTATCATCTACGGGAGCATTAAGTTTAGATAAGGTCCCGACATCGCTTGTTGTTGTTGGAGGGGGCGTTATTGGGCTTGAGCTTGGGAGTGTATGGTTAAGACTTGGCGCTCAGGTAACAGTTATTGAATACGCTCAAGAGGTTTGTCCTTTTTTAGATAAAGAAATTAATAAACACTTTAAACGATCTCTTGAAAAGCAGGGTATGCAATTTATCACTCAGGCCAAAGTGATTGGTTTTGAAAAAGCGACAAATACAGCTATGAATTTAAAATATCAAAGCCTTCAAGAGGGGGCTTCGGTAAAGTCCGTTTTATGTGACAAAATTTTAGTAGCCACGGGGAGAAAGCCTTTTAGTGAGGGATTAAACCTTGAGGGATTAGGAATTCAAAAAGATGAACGTGGTTTTGTAAAAGTAAATTCTCATTTTGAAACTTCGGTTGCCGGGATTTACGCTGTGGGTGATTTAATTCTAGGTCCTATGTTGGCCCATAAAGCCGAAGAAGAGGCTGTCGCATTGGCTGAACAGCTTGCAGGCCAAGCGGGTCATGTCAATTATCAATTGGTCCCTTCTGTTATTTATACTTTTCCTGAGGTGGCAAGCGTTGGTGTTACCGAAGAGCAAGCTAAAGCCATGGGGTTACCTATTAAAACGGGAAGCTTTCCTTTTATGGCTAATGGAAGAGCTAAAGCACTTGGTGCTACCGAAGGTATTGTTAAAATTATAGCTCATGCCGAGTCAGATAAAATTTTAGGGGGGCATATTATTGGCCCCAGGGCCTCGGAGTTACTCGGAGAAATTATTGTGGCCATGGAGTTTGGTGGTTCAAGCGAGGATTTAGCAAGATCCTTTCATGCCCATCCGACGCTTAATGAAGTGGTTCGCGAAGCCTCTTTGGCAGTCGATAAAAGAGCTCGCCAAATTTAAAACAAACAACAATTTTTTGTGTCGATTGACTAAAAAAGTCTGAGTCAAAAAATACCAAAAAGTCCTAAAATAAAGGGGCCTAAAATATAGACCCCTTTATTTTTATTTTATTGGTTTAAAAACGATTTCTGCTTTTAAAGTGCTAATCTCAGAATTACTTCTTCAATGGTAACATCATCCACTAAAAGTCCAATTCTAAAAGCATTGTGAC
>DYOP01000072.1:8553-11309 GCA_020720425.1 Bdellovibrio sp.
TTAACAACAAAGGAGCACCATTATGGTATCAACCCCCTATGACAAATCCCTATGGTCTCAAGTCAAAGGGTTTAATTTTCAGGATATTACATACGATCAAGCCCATAACTTAGGGGTGGTTCGTATTGCTTTTAACAGGCCCGAAGTTAGAAACGCTTTTCGTCCCCAAACGGTTGATGAGCTTTTAATGGCTCTCGAGCACGCTCATGCTCAAAAACAAGTTGGCGTTGTTTTAATTACAGGTAACGGTCCCTCTGCAAAAGATGGGGTTTGGTCTTTTTGTTCAGGGGGAGATCAAAGGGTTAGGGGGCCATCGGGTTACCAATACGAACAATTGGATAATCCATCAGGTGAGCAAACAAAATCAACAGCCCTGGGGCGGTTGCATATTTTAGAAGTTCAAAGGCTTATTCGGTTTATGCCAAAGGTTGTAATAGCTTTAGTTAATGGTTGGGCAGCCGGCGGAGGGCACTCTCTTCATGTGGTATGTGATTTGACTTTGGCAAGTCGCCAGCACGCTAAGTTTAAACAAACCGATGCCGATGTGGCCAGTTTTGATGGGGGTTATGGGTCGGCCTATTTAGCAAAAATGGTGGGGCAAAAAAAGGCCCGCGAGATTTTTTTTCTGGGAGCTGAGTATTCAGCTCATGAGGCTTTTGAAATGGGAATGGTTAATAAAGTAGTCGATCATGACGAGCTTGAAATTGAAGCTTTAAAATGGGCCGAACAGATTTTAGATAAATCACCAACGGCCATTAGAATGTTAAAATATGCATTTAATTTGGTTGATGATGGACTTGTTGGTCAGCAGTTATTTGCGGGAGAGGCCACACGCCTGGCCTATGGAACAAACGAGGCTCAAGAGGGGCGAGAAGCCTTTTTAAATAAAAGACCTAGAAAATTTAAAAAGTTTCCTTGGATCTACTAATAAATTGATAGTGATAAATAATTGGATCTCCGTTTATTAGAAGGGGTGTTTTATGCAGTTATCCACAAGTCACCTAGCGTGACTTTACTAAAGTTAAGGCTAAAAATTTATAAACCATTGATTTTAATCAAGAAAGCTTTACTTTTATCTGTATACTCTGAAATAACTATCTAAAACCCCAAATCTTAGTGATCTCGTACGCTCAGCCGCCACTGCCTGATCCCAATAATCTTAAATCACAGGTTTAGGAGAGGATACTATAAAAAAAAATAACCTACCGGAAAGGGTAGGTTATTTTGAAAATCAACTGTCAAAGTCGGGAGCTACATTAACTTGCAGGAGTGGGAGGTGTTTAACCCAACCCTAGGGTTAAGGATTATCTAATATATATTGACACTGATACTGGCTAGACATGAAAAAGCGAGTGCCGCCCCAAATGTTGGTGAACATGCGTATTTCATAGCTCAACGTATTGTTTGAAAAATCAATTGAAGTTTTGTGGAGTGATTTTGGATTAAAAATATCACCATGCTCAGATCTAACTTCCATAATTGACTGATTTGTTGTATATTCATGAGCAATGTCAAGACTGCCACCAGATTGATTTGGATTATAAAGATAAGTTGTATACCAAGTTTCATTAAAATTATCATAGGCTTTGTCAGTAATTGCAAAACAAAGGTTCTCATAAGCGTATTGCTTTTCAGTTGTCTTTATGAGTTTACAGCTAAGTATAAGTACATGAAAGTCTTGCTCTGCCCAAGCAGGATCAGTTACTTTTGAGTAACATTCGTGTTCTTTTGCTTTTTTAAGTTCCTCGTCTCCTCTTATAAGTTCCTCGTCTTCTCTTATAGTTTCAACAGGGGTTGTCATTTGTGCCCTTGCTACTAAGCTTATAGAACCTAATAGAATACTCATACCCAATAATAAACTTAAAGATTTCATTTTTTCTCCTTTTTGTTGTTGTTATCAAGGGAGCTAACAAGAAGTGTCATCTCTAGCAATAGGATTAGTAAAATTATAATTTTTACAAAATGCCGATGAATAAGGCGCTTGCGGTGCGGATTAGAGGCCGGTAATTTTTTGTCCCGACCCTAAATTAATTTTGATATTACGTGACTGTACTTAAAAGAAAAAAGCGTTACCTTGAAGCTGGGCTATTAAGTATTTTTAAATCACTTCGAATAGGTTTGTGAGAGACTATTTTAAGCCCCAATCGAAGGAGTCAATATGAATTCATTTACCAAGTCTGCACCAGTTTTTAATGTCAACACCTGAATCATGCCTTAGAAAGCTATTTGTCGATTCATAAAATTAGCCGAAATTGAATGGGAGGTAGCTTGAGTAACAAAGATGATAACGCAAAGCCCTTTGGTAACAATCAATTACGAGGCAAAACGGTTTTATCGCTATAGGACGGCGCCATTGGGTAACTATAACTTAATCCCTAATGGGTTTTGATTTTTTATTATTAGGCCCTTCAGGTGTACACAAAATATTGATTATCCTCTTGATTAACCGTGATTAGCCGGCTCTCCAAAACATTGATGGGTTACCGATAGTGGCCAACCTAAAATTAGCTAGGCCGTAGAGCGGTACTTGTTTTTTCTGACTTTATAGGGGGTAAAACCCATGGCCTCATTAAAATTTTGTTCAACATATTTTTTAACGTTTAAAAACTCAGTCCACGAAAATAAAATTCGAGTCCAGGGCCTTTGATCCCAAAAGCCTTTCGCGGAGGGTCTGAGCTTTGCCTTTCCCCTTTGAGCACCTGTGGCAATGCGTGCGATAATTCCCGCTATTGCCTTTAAAAACCCAATAAAGCCCT
>DYOP01000149.1 GCA_020720425.1 Bdellovibrio sp.
TCACAATTAGTCATAATTAATATGCAAAACTTATGATTAACTAAAATACCAATTATAAGGGATTAGCCATAATAAAAGTGAAAATTTAAAATAATATTTTTTTCGTCTTCCGGATCAACAGGCTTTTTGTTTAGATCAAATAAGCAAATGACTTCAGTTTGCCTATTCGGGGTGATGTTAAAAACAGTTAAATCAGAGTTGGCAACAATCATATAAAGGCCTTTGCCTGCGCCGCCTTTATTTTCTTGAGAAAGATCTTGACCCTTTCGAACTCCATCTAAATATTTTAAAATAATTTCAGGTGTTAGGCTCCCAAACATATCAATAACTGACAGTCCCGCAATCAATCCATCGCTACTTAGGTGAATTTTAATAGGTTTGTTTTCTGGCAATGTTACCAATTGCTGTCTAGCTAAGTGATTATAATAATGATTTCCACTTTCGTCAGTCGGAGCATCAAAAATTGCATTCATTAACAATTCTTCCAAAACAAGTTGAATTCTATCTAAAATGCTTGACCTAATGCCCATCGATTTAAAATGACTAATCGATTCCATAATTTTATGAGTTCGAGCGTCTGATGAGCTAATTGGGATTTCGTAAACTGGTGATCCCCATGAAAGGTATTTATCAAGTCCCCAATTCGCATTAAACAATAATTTATTTATAGCTACGGTAATCGTCTTAATTAAATTATTTCTGTTTTCTGTGGATGAGCTAATAAAGTGGTTAATCTGACCCTGTAACGGGGAGCTATGATGGCCTAAGGTAAAAAATAACATGGGGTAGCCTGTATTGGCAAGGGCGCTGATTTCATCAAAAGTACAATCGTCACCAATAATGACAATTCCCCTTGTGCAATCGTGGCAGCGTAAATCAGAAGTTGATAGCTCAATATTTAGACTACTCGTGACCGACTTGAGTGCCCCTAGAATTTTAGGATTAAGCCCGCTGGTAACAACCTCATAGTGAGATGAAATCTTCTGCTCGGCTTTAACAATTGGCTCAAGTAAAGCAGATAATTGAACATTAATTTCTTGAAGCTCGCTACGATAGTTTTTAAACGAATCAAAAGAAATATATTCATTGCAAAAGTAAGATTGGTAATTGATTTTATTATCTAGGCCCTTATTTATAATCGATAAAGCCTGGCTGGCAGCTGTTCTGTAGGCTGCCATTTTGCTCTGAAGCTGATACCCAAGATCCTCGTTAGCCAACCTAAGCTTTTCTTCGGTAGCCCTTAATTTCTCAAATGTAGCCTCAACTTGTTTTGCCTTATCATTTGTTTGAATAAGTCTTTTAATAAATATATGTGGCAAATGAATCTGCATCGAATTATCAATAGCTGATTTTGCAGAATCCGAAAGGCTCTGCATGCGATTAAAAATCAATCTAACTGCTGTTGATTGTGAAATCGCCTTTACAGTCGCAGAGGCAGGGTTACCCGTAAACCAAGCAATCTCCCCTATCAGATCGCCTGCCTGATTTACCGAATTAACTGCCTGACCATCTACAAGGACAAGAAGGTTTCCCTCTGCAAGAATATAAAGCGAATCAACTTTTCCGCCCTGGGTAACAACAATGTCCCCAGGTAAAAACGTAGTAACCTCGCTAAGTCGAGCAATATCCATTAAAATCGTATCGCTCAGCTCCCGAAACGTATCCCAGCCCTGAAGAAGTTTAAAAATATCTTGCGAATTGGTCATATGCCCTATTGTTTTCGCAGCGCATTTTGATAGCTATATAAATTTTTAAATTAAGCCTAAAGTATTGAAACAAATAAGTCTTTCACAAATCATATTGTAAAAAATCACTGACGATTTAATGAAATTCAGAAAAGCAAAATGTGATCGTTGACAAGGCCCCAGTGCAGGCATATAACTGCACACCTTGTCGGGGGTATAGCTCAGCTGGGAGAGCATCTGATTTGCATTCAGAAGGTCGCAGGTTCGATCC
>DYOP01000012.1:0-25980 GCA_020720425.1 Bdellovibrio sp.
TGGACCAAGCCTACACTCAATTATTGGCTACGTGCTCTGGTGGTAACATTCAAGGGATCACAACTCAGTACTCAACAAGTCATGGCTTTTTTTCGTGGACAAATGTTGTCGAGATGCAAGGGCTATGTATTAGATAATAGTCTTTGGGCTTTTGAGTTGCTCTACCCAGTTTTTAAAAAACAAACCACGGTCTTCGAACGATTTGAACTCATCTAAGCTTGTACCCCCTGGGCTAAGCAGCACTATGTCGTTGGAGCGCAAAAGTAGGGGTAGTTCTTTTAGGGCTAAATTTAAGGTTTTATAAATTGGTCCGCTGAGTTGGCTTTGAAGGCAGGCGGTTGGTGCAACTTCGCCAAAAAAATAAAAATAAATATTTTTAATGTTACTGAGTTCATTGAGTTTATGCCAAGGTAAGTTTTTATCTTTGCCACCCAAAAGAAGGTGCAACTTAGCATCAGGGGGTATATCAAGTCCATGGACTGCGCTTAAGACGCTCTCCATGGTAGTGGCCTTGCTGTCATTTATAAAGGTAACATGAGCCGGGTCGCTTGTTCCCAAGTTTTCCATTCGGTGGGGTAACCCAGAAAAAGTGCTTAACTGCAAAATGGCCTCGCTAAGGCTTTTCAAGGGGAGATTAAGATTTTTTATTAGAGTTAAAGCAAGGGCCAGATTATCGTAATTATGCTTTCCTTTAAGTAGGCATTTTGAAAAGTCAAAATCAAAATGTTCCTTTTGGTTGGCCCAGAGTACAGAAATATGAGAAGAAATATTTTTACTTTCTGCATATCTTTTTAAATCTTGGCCTTGGGTATTTAAAATTAAAGGTCCATTTAATTGAGACAGCATATTCCACTTTGCAGCATAGTAACTCTCAAGATCGGGATATCTTTCTAAGTGATTGGGGCTGAGCGCTGTGATGACCGCTGAGGTTAAAGGTAATAGGGATGAGTTTTCAAGTTGATAGCTTGATAGTTCAATAACGAGGTACTTAGCTCTGGGGGCTTGATTAATAATGTTTAAGGCGTAATCAGCAAGAGGGGTTCCAAAGTTTCCGCCCAAAAAGGCATTTGGGTCGAGGGCTTTAAGGGTCTGGTAAATAAGTGCTGCGGTTGTGCTTTTTCCAACAGAGCCGGTGATTCCGATAGTGTGTTCATTTTCTAAAAAAAATGAGGCCAAATTAATTTCGCTGGTAACTTGAATATTGTTTTGTAATGCTGTTTTAATCCAAGCTTTGCTAAGCGGGTAGCCGGGCGAAACGATCAAACTTTTAATATTTAATTTTTGGCAAGCCTCATAGCTTGGAATTTCAGCATTCTGAGCTTTGTCGTCAAAATAAAAAATTTGATCTTTTGAAATCCCCAAGGCGGTGAGTAAATGGTAAGCTGATAAACCAGATTTTCCTAAGCCAACAATCGCTGTCGGCAAGGGGAGATGGTTAGATAATAATTTTTTTGCTTTTTCAAAGTTGCTCACAAATGAGAAGATTATTTTTGTCATCACTTGCTGTCAATAAAGCATTTTTGATGCAAAAATGTTGCTAAAGTCTGCTATATGTTTAATTGCATTTTAAATCGGCCTCTGAGAGGATGGGCTAAAATAACAAGTTCGTTTGGAGCAAAAACCTATGTTTACGGCCATCATAAGTGATTTGCATTTAACCGAAGCCGAACCTGTTAGGCCAAAAAAACCTTACTGGAAAAAATATAAATCTAAAGAATTTTTTTTTGATACTGATTTTTCTGCATTCCTGCTCCATCTTAACCACAAAGCTAAGGGCGAAAAGGTTGAGCTTATATTAAATGGAGACATCTTTGATTTTGATTCGATCATGCAGCTTCCTGACTATCCCGACTATCAGATTAGGTGGATCGAAAAGCTCTGTGGTTTGTATCCTCGTCCTGAGCGAAGTGCTTTTAAGATGGAAGTTATTCTTAAAGAGCACCCCATTTTTTTTCAAAGCTTAAGGGATTTTATTTTGCGTGGTAACGAGGTCGTATTTATTATCGGTAATCATGATGCAGAAATGCATTTTTTTGAAGTTCAAGATCTGCTCAAATCTCGTCTCGATTTACCTGTAGAAATGGAAAATCAATTTCGTATCTGCTCATGGTTTTATGTGTCTAATAATGACACTCTTGTTGAGCATGGTCACCAATACGATCCTTACTGTGTATTTGAAGACCCGATTAATCCGGTGGCTTATGGTGAAAACTTCAAAACCTTAAGGCTCCCGTTTGGAGATATGACATGTCGTTATATGCTCAATGGTATGGGCTATTTTAATCCCCATGTAGATAGTAACTACATAATGGATTTTGCAGGTTATATTCGCTTTTTTTTAAAATATGTAATTAAAACCCAACCTCTTTTGGCATGGACTTGGTTTTGGCGCTCGGTTTACACCTTGTGGTTACTTTTGTACGAAAGATTTTCGTTTAAGAAAAAAGCAATGGGGATTTTACTTAATAACCGCATCAGTGAAATTGCAAAAACAAGTCAAGCCCAGCCTCTTCAGATTTATCAGCTTAACGATTTGGCCGTGTTACCGGCATCGCATAGTCCTTTTGCTCTTTTGCAGGAGCTTTGGCTGGATAGGGCTTTTATTGTTCTGATCGGTTTGGGATTTGTATTTGAAATTTTTCTGCTTATTCGGCAAGTTTATGAAATTTCTTTCTATTGGTCCTTTTTGCCTTTATTGACTTTTTTGCCATTTTTTATTTTTTATAGCCAATCTGTCGTTTCAAAAGTGGCCGATTTTAAAGAGCCCGATGATTTGGCTCTTGTATCGGTAGGGCAAATTTTTTTGGTCGACCGGGTGGTGCATGGGCATACTCATGAGATTAAACATGATTACAGAGGGGCGGTTGAGTATCTTAATTCAGGCACTTGGTCTCCGGCATTTATAGATGTTGAGTGCACTCAAAAAATTGAAACCAAGACCTTTGTCTGGATTGAAAAACATACAGAAATTCGAGGTAAACGCTGGGCCACGGTGAGGACTTTTATATATGACTCTAAGCAGGAGCGTTTTTTATCATACAGACTTCGATAAAAACAATAGACAATAGTTTAAATCATAAGCAATCTTTTTTAAGGAGGAATTTGATATGGCAGATGTACTAGTGGTTACCAGCAAAATAAAAAAACTTGTTCGCGAAAAATCAGGCATGAACACATCTCAAGAAACAATTGAGCAGTTAAGCCTAGCAATTGAACGATTGTTAGAAAGAGGTATTGAAAGCGCCAAAGCTGATAAGCGTAAAACCGTTATGGGCCGAGATATCGTTGTAGATCATTTATAAAACATTTTTAGTTTATAAAGCTTTTTTAGTTTATAAAGCATTTTGAGTTTTTCATAGAGGTCTATTGGGCCGCCTTGAATAAATTTATTAGACGTCTTTTATGGCGATTTACCTTAAGCAAATGGGGACGCGCATGGTGTTCATTTGTCTTGAGCGTTTGGCCGCATATTACTATGTGGCCTTAAAATTGTGCAGCAATTGGGTAACCGCTTCGGTAAAGCCAAGTCCGCCTCTTTCTTTGGTAATAAAAGACGGTGGAGTTTTGAGCTGGGGTAAAAACCGTTTAATATTTGCAACGCCAAATGAGTTTTTAAAATGAGCCCACATCGGCTCGTCATTAGGCGAATCTCCAATAAAGGCACATTGATCAATTACGGACTGGCCCTCAAGCTGATATTCATTTTTTAAAAAGCGTAAAGTTGCCGTCAGTTTGTTATAGTCTCCGTACCAGCCATTAATATGAATTGAGCTTGCTTTGGCGTGAGCCCCTGCCGCATGAAACAGGTCTAATATTTGATTTATTTCAGATTCATTTAAAGCTGGATTTGCCTCTTCTGCTATATCAATGGCTAAATCAAAAAGTCTAACAAATTGGTCAGAAGAAACTTTAATCTTAGGAAAAAGTTTAATAATATTTTGTTTGATAAGGGCCAATTTTTTTTTATTATTTTTAATTTGGCTTGGCGGAACCGAAAAAGACCGTTTCATTTTGTTGTTTTTAACAGAAAAATAAAAGGCTCCATTTTCGCCTATCACGGCGTCCACGGGCCATTGTCTGGCTATAAGTTCGCACCACCCAGCGGGCCTTCCGGTAACAGGTATAACTTTTATGCCCGCATTAAAGGCTGACCAAAGTGACAAATAGGCTTCTGGTCCTAGGCGGCCCTGATCGGTTAGGGTGTCATCAATATCGGTAAATAAAAATTTAATTTTAGGACTCATTTTAGGTTTTATGATCGTTTGATTTTTCATGATAATTCAGCCTGAATAAGTTGAAAGGGGGTTGTTAAAGGAGTGGGCGAAAATTGAATATATTGAGTTACCTGAGAACCAGCAGTTTTTAGTTTTTCTAAATCGTTACCATAAAGTGTTATAATCGGTTTTTGACTATCAATTTTATCACCTAGTTTGGCATGAAACTGCATTCCTGCACTGGGTTCAATCTTATCCGAACTTTGGCGTCGACCCGCCCCTAATTGAACATTGATCCAGCCAAGGGCTTCGACATCAAATGAACTCAGATAACCACCTGCCGTGTTTTGGGGTACAAAAACATCCCATTGGTGTTTGGGTTTAGCTATTAAATTTAAATCCCCTCCCTGAAGGGCTACCGTTTTTTCAAACTTTTCATAAGCTTGGCCTGACTCAAGGGCGGTGGTGCATTTTTCAAGGCATACCTTAAATGGATCATTGGTAACAAGCTTAACCATATGGGCCGCAAGGGCCAGGCTAAGCTCGCGAGTCTCTTTTGAGCGATCTTGATTGTTGGCATCTAAAAGGGGTTGGTTTTTTAATACCGAAAGACACTCATTAATTTCGAGCCCATTTCCGGCAAAAGAGCCTAAGGGTTGATTCATGTTGGTTAAAAGTGCTGTTACCCTTTTTCCGGCCCCTTTTGCGATATTCATAAGACCTGTGGCAAGCTCATGAGCCTCTTTAATTGATTTCATAAACGCACCCGAGCCAAATTTTACATCTAGCACAAGGCCATCAATCCCTTCGGCTAATTTTTTAGACATGATGGAGGCGCAAATAAGAGGGAGGCTTTCGACGGTTGCGGTCACATCTCTAAGGGCATATAACTTTTTATCGGCAGGGCATATGTCGGGAGTTTGCCCTATAAAGCATAAATTATTTTCTGTTACCATTTTTTTAAAAGCATTAAGCTCTAAATTTACATTAAATCCAGAGATGGATTCGAGTTTGTCTAAAGTGCCGCCCGTATGCCCAAGCCCCCTTCCTGAGATCATGGGGACCGGTATCCCAAGGCTTGCTACTAGGGGAGCTAATATCAGACTTGTTTTATCTCCAATGCCCCCCGTTGAGTGCTTATCCACCTTTAGACGGTTATCAGGCGCATAGTCTACGGTAACACCTGATCGAATCATTTGTTCGGTTAGCCAAAGAGTTTCTTGCTCTGACATTCCTTTAAAAAATACAGCCATTAAAAAAGAGGACATTTGATAATCAGGAATGTCGCCTTTGACATAACCATTTATTAAATACGAAATTTCTTCGGCATTCAGGCTAAGGCCAGAGCGTTTTTTTTTGATAAGTTGGGCGGGTAACATCATGTTAGTAACCTGCTCCTGCGGGGCCTACTTTTTGGCCTGCGCAAAGAGCGGGGCCTTGGCTGGTTCCGAGGCGATTGGCACCGGCCTGAATAAGAGCTAAGGCAGCTTCTGGCGTGCGGATGCCGCCACTGGCTTTAATTAAAGCCTTTGCGCCTACGGTATGTCGTATTAATGCGATATCTTCGGGGGTAGCTTGTCCTGGGCTAAACCCGGTACAAGTTTTTACATATTGAGCGCCAGATTCGATAACAAGACCAGAGGCGGTTGCAATTTCAGTTTTTGTTAACAGACCTGTTTCGATAATAACTTTTACGGGCTTATTTTTTGCCGCCTGCACAACGGCTTTAATGTCTTCGCGAACATAGGAGAAAAGATTTGATTTGAACTGGCCAATTGATAAAACCATATCGATTTCATCAGCCCCGGCCTCGACACACCATTTGGTTTCTGCGGCTTTTGCCTCTGAACTTGTTGCCCCTAAGGGAAATCCAATTACGGTAACCCGTTTAATTTCGGGAATTAAAATTTTATGGGCTAGCTCAAGCCAGCTGGGATTTATACATACGCCGATAAATTTAAATTCATTAGCTTGAAGGCAGTGCTTAGAGATGTCATCAAACGTAGCATCAGGTTTTAAAAGAGTATGCTCTATGTACAAAGCGAGCGGTAACATGCAAACCTCCTGAGGGTTATAAAATCGTTAAACTCATTGAACTTTTTTCTGGTATGCTTCTTATAGGAAAGAGCCTCTAATATGACTTTACTTATTTAAATGGGCAATACAAATTGCAATCTGAGTAAGCTTACAGTTGGCCTGAGTCCTCATCGGTTTTACCCAAAAATGCCATAGCATCGGCTCTTAAAATCAGACCCTTTTTTAATAATTCATCAAGCGATTTTTCAAAAAGAACCATGCCTTGTTTGGCCCCGGTTTGAATGGCCGAAGGAATTTGATGAATTTTGCCCTCCCTAATAAGGTTACTAATGGCTTTGTTGTTGCGAAGTATCTCGTAGGCGGCAATGCGTCCTCGTCCGTCGGCACGTTTAAAAAGAGATTGAGCAATGACCCCCCTGAGAGATTCAGCTAGCATAACCCTGATTTGCTGTTGCTGCGTCGAAGGAAAAACATCGATAATTCGGTCAATCGTTTTAGCTGCCGAATTTGTATGAAGAGTTGCAAAGACAACGTGCCCAGTTTCAGCGGCGGTTAAGGCTAAAGATATGGTTTCTAGGTCTCTGAGCTCGCCCACCAATATAACATCAGGGTCCTCTCTGAGTGCAGATTCAAGAGCGTTACTAAATGATTTTGTGTGACTTCCTAATTCGCGTTGATTAACAAGAGATTTATTGTTTTTGTGAACAAATTCAATAGGGTCTTCTATGGTGATAATATGATAGTCGTGGTGAGTATTAATGTGATTAATCAGGGCGGCAAGTGTAGTCGATTTTCCGGAGCCTGTGGGCCCTGTTACCAAGATTAACCCCCGATCGCAATTGATTAGATCGAGCATGCTTCGGGGCAGGCCAAGATCTTCGACCGATTTAACTTGTTCAGGTATTTGTCTAAAAACAGCTCCTAAGCCTTTTCGTTGCATAAAAATGTTACCCCTAAAGCGGCCCACATTTTCGATGGCGTAGGCAAAATCAAGCTCCCAATTTTCAACAAACTTTTTTTTCTGTTTTTCTGATAAAATTTCAAAAACCAGACCTTGGATTTCTTGATTAGTAAGTACTTTGTATTGGGCTAAAGGAATCATCCCGCCATGAATTCTAAAATACGGCTGAGCTCCGCTTGTGATATGTAAATCAGAGGCATCGTGTTGGATCATTTCTTTTAAAAGCTCATCAATGCTTGCCATAAATCCCGCCCTCCCTCACAATATAAAATTCAGATGCAAATTTTTTAATCTAAAATTAAATCGGCTAATTTTTAACAATCATTAGGGATAAAAGTGGCAAGCGAAATATTAATTAACAAAAGTTCATGGGAAACGCGGGTGGCTTATATCGAAAACGGTCTTTTGTCTGACTTAGTTCTTGAAAGGCGTTCTCACCCGACAATGGTTGGATCTATATTTAGAGGGCGCGTGCTCAGGGTTTTACCCGGAATGCAGGCGGCCTTTGTTGACGTGGGGCTTGATAGGGCTGGGTTTTTGTATGTGCGAGATATCCTTCCGCACTGGGACGAAGAAGATCAAGATGAGCCATTTGCCATCGATTCAGAGTCATCAAAAGTAGACTTAAGTGCTACGCCTGATAGGCCCTCCATTCAGGATCTGCTTCGCGAAGGGCAGTCCGTGTTAGTTCAAGTGGCCAAAGATCCGCTGGGAACAAAGGGGGCTCGATTAACAATGAATCTTTCTTTGCCCGGGCGTTTTATTGTTTATATGCCTACGGTTAAGCATATCGGAATCTCTCGAAAAATTGAGGACCAGGCCGAAAGAGATAGGTTAAAAGCGGTCATTCAAAAAATTAACCCTGCGGGGGGGGTCATTATTCGAACCGCAGGCGAGGGGGCCGCAGAGGAAGAGCTAAAAGCTGATATCGAATATCTTGATCGAACCGCCCAAGAGGTTCAAAAAGCCTACGAAAAGAAAAAGGGCGTTGGTATTTTGCACCAAGAGCCCGATGTGGAGCTAAGAGTGCTTAGAGATTTGCTTAACCACGATGTGACGGGGGTTTGGATTGACGACGAAGAAATTTTCAAAAAAGTGGTTAAATTTGTTGCCCAACTTATGCCCAAAAGTAAACACAATATTATTTACTACAAAGAGGCCAAACCCCTTTTTGATCGCTACGACCTAGATTTAGAAATTTCGCGCTCTATGGCCCGAAAGATTTGGCTAAAATCGGGTGGATATATTGTTATTGATGAGGCCGAAGCCCTTGTTGTCATTGATGTCAATACGGGGCGCTTTGTTGGCAAAAAAAACTTAGAAGATACTATTTTAAAAACCAATCTTGAGGCGGCTAAAGAAATTGCCCATCAGCTCAGAATTCGTAATATTGGTGGCATCATTATTATTGACTTTATTGATATGGAAAAAGAGTCCCATCGGGAAAAGATTTTATCTCTTTTGGCCGAGGAGGTTAAAAAAGACAGGTCCCGAGCCCAAGTTGTTGCCATGTCTTCTTTGGGTTTAGTCGAAATGACGCGAAAGCGCACAAGGCCAAGTTTGAGTAAAAACTTAACTGAGCCCTGCGGTTACTGCGAAGGTAAAGGTTTTGTAAAAAGAAAAAGCACGGTTGCTGCCGAAATTTTTAGAGAAATTGAAAGAGATCATCGGGCCTATTCGGGCCAGGAGGGGCCTTTAGTTGTGCAGTGTCATGCGGGAGTGGTTGATTGGGTGTATGAGTCAGCTTCTGAAGTGCTATCATCTCTTGAGGCTCGGGTTGGCCGAAGTGTGCAATTTAAAATTGAAGCGCACTATCATATCGAGCAATATGAGATCACTAATTTGATGGCTTGACAATTGGTATAGGAATTGGCATTACTTGTGGGCTTCAGTATTTGTTTTGGAGGTTTTATGTTCGTTGTTCTTCGCTCAGGTGGAAAGCAGTATAAAGTGCAACCCGGTGACGTTATTCGTGTTGAAAAACTTGAAGGTCAGGTGGGTGCCGAATTATTATTAAACGATATTCTACTTGTTGGCGGTGAAACCCTTCATGTAGGGTCTCCCCTGGTTGAAGGGGCTCAGGTTTCTGCAGTTGTTTTAAAGCAGGCCAAGTACCCTAAAGTCATTATTTTTAAAAAGAAAAGACGACAAGGATACCGTCGTACAAAAGGTCACAGACAGCCGTTTACAGAGCTTTTTATTAGAGCCGTAGAGGTTGCTGGTAAAAAAGTTGAAGTTGATCTTCCTGCTCCTAAGCAAGAGCTTGTCTCTTCTGCGGAGGGGATTGAATCTTCTGCAAACAAATCAGCGGGATCAGTCAAGTCAGCAAAAAAAGTTTCTGCTCCTAAAAAAGCGGTAACTACAAAAAAGGCCGCAGCGCCCAAAAAAACGGCAGCTGCAAAAAAAGCGACGGCGCCTAAAAAGGCAGCGGCGAGCAAAAAGTCAACTCAATCAAAAGCAAAAAAGTCTTAAGGAGCTATTCTCATGGCAAGTAAAAAAGCAGCAGGGAGTACCAAAAACGGTCGTGATTCGCAGAGTAAACGCTTAGGTGTTAAACGCTTTGGTGGCCAAAGTGTATTGCCCGGAACAATTATTGTTCGTCAAAGAGGGACTAAATTTTATCCAGGTCAAAACGTGCGCTTGGGTCGTGACTTTACAATTTATTCAATTGTTGAGGGTTTAGTTTCATTTGAAAGATTCACTAAGCAAAAATTTAAAGTTAGCGTTCTTCCAAAACCAGCCGTTACAGTCTAAGCAATATCTCGTCTTATTTTTTAAGGGGGCCTTATGTTTGTCGACGAAGTAAAGCTTAGCTTGGCGTCCGGCAAAGGTGGGGCGGGTTCAGTTAGTTTTAGACGTGAGTCTATGACTCCTCGTGGTGGCCCCGATGGGGGCGATGGTGGTCGCGGAGGGCATGTCATATTTAGGGCCCTTCCTTCGATTAATTCTCTTGTCGATTACAGAGGCAAAAAAAAATTACATGCTCAGGATGGAGTCCCGGGAGCTGCCGCTAATTGTACGGGGGCCGATGGCGAGGACTTAATTGTTCTTGTTCCTGTGGGGACCTTGGTTAAAGACTCTGAAACAGGTTCTTTGCTTGTTGATTTAGATCAAGAGGGAGATTTTGTTTTTTTAAAAGGTGGCCGTGGGGGCAAAGGAAATCATTTTTTTAGAACAAGTGTTAATCAGGCGCCCGAACACGCTCAGCCCGGTGAAATGGGCGAACAAAGAAATATCTTACTTGAGTTAAAACTGATTGCCGATGTGGGGATTATTGGTCTTCCCAATGCTGGTAAATCAACGCTTATTTCTCGTATTTCAGCCGCTCGCCCTAAAATAGCAAGTTACCCGTTTACAACTTTAACCCCTCATTTGGGGGTGGTTCGTATCGGAGATTTAAAAAGTTTTGTTGTGGCCGATATCCCCGGACTTATCAAAGGGGCAAGCCAAGGCGTGGGTTTGGGTATTCAGTTTTTAAGACATGTCGAAAGAACTCGATTTTTTATACATTTAATTGATATTTCAAGTATGGATGGGGTTGATCCTGTTTCGGCTTATGAAGATATCCAGCACGAAATTAACAGCTATGATCAGCTTAATCAGGGCAAAGAGGGCTTTTTTGCTTTAACTCCAAGGCCTCAGATTGTGGTGTTAAATAAAAAAGATTTGCTCTCGCAAGAACAGATTCAGGCGATTGTTCAAAAGTTTAAAACAATTTTGGGTTACTCACCCTATGTTATTTCGGGAGTGACCGGGGCAGGGGTTTCGGATCTCGTTCAAGAAGTAAGTCGCCGAGTGTTTGCTGAAGGAGAATAATAAATATGAAAATTGGTATTTTTGGAGGCAGTTTTAACCCTCCCCATATGGGGCATACTCAATCCGTAGAAGCTGTGGCGACTAAAACGGGTTTAGATAAAGTTATTATAATTCCCAATTTTTTAAATCCATTAAAACATGAAGCCAGTATTGATGAGTCCACTCGCAACGAGCTATCTAAACACAGACTTGAAATGTGTAAATTGGCCTTTCTTTCGATGGGGCCTAAATACGAAGTAAGCCCAATTGAAATAGAAAGAGGCGGTAACAGTTTTACTATTGATACTGTAAAACTTCTAAAGCAAAAAAACGCCGAGGACTCTTTTCAGCTAATTATGGGAGTCGATAATTTTTTAGGATTGTCATTATGGCATAAATGGGAAGAGCTGCTAAACGAGGTTGATTTTATAATTACCAGTCGTCCCGGATGGGATTTGCCTTATGACCTAGATACTTTGCCTAAATTTATTTTACCTTATGTGGCCGAATTTGATTTTAACTCAATCGTGCTTAAATCGGGGCATATTATTCAGTTTGTAAGTCTTAAAGATACGCCTATTTCTGCCACCGAAATTAGGCGCAATATTCAAGTCGGTAAAGCCGTAGTAACTTATTTAAGTTTAGAAGTTGAAAACTACATTAAACAAAATAATGTTTACCCCCTTTTAAGAGAAAAGGTTTCTGACTATAAGGTTTTTGCAAAAAGCTGTTTTGATTTAATGGAAGATCGAAAGGCGCTTAGTATAAGGGCCTTTGATTTAAGAACAGTTCTTAGGGCCGCAACCTTGACTGATTATGCCATTATCGCCTCGGGGACCTCTTCAAGACATGTGTCATCTATAGCTGAGTATCTAAAAATTGAGCTCAAAAAGAAGTATAATATTTTGCCTCAGGCCGTTGAGGGACTTGCCGATGGGAAGTGGGTCGTAATGGACTATGGTAACTTAATTGTTCATATTTTTTATGATTATGTTCGTCAGGCTTATGCTCTTGAGCAAATGTGGACGGGCGCAAAAGAAATCGATTTTGCGGGTCATCAAAGTGAGCAGGATACTAAAGAGGCCGAAGAAAAGCTCTCTGAATGAGGCGATCGAGATAGCAAGAGGATATTTAATGAAGTTTCAACTTGTTACCACAGGGTCGGGGGCAGCTCAGCCTTGGCTAGAAGAGTTTTACCAAGTTTATTTTAAAAAAATTAACCCCCTTCAGGCGATTGAAAGAGTTCACTTGGCCGCCAAAAAAGCCGCTCGAGATCAGTCATCGCTTAAAGCCGAACACGAAAATAATATTTTTTTTGATTATTTGCTATCTTCTGATTTTGTCATTGTATTTGATGAAAGAGGGGTTAGCTTGACCAGCGAAAAATTTGCTCAAGTTATTAACCAGGCCCTAGTCAGCGGAAAAAAACGGGCTATTTTTATGGTGGGTGGAGCTTACGGATTTAATGATAAAATACGTCTCAGGGCAGATAGGGTGATAGCCCTTAGCCCCTTTGTTTTAAATCACCACATGGCACAGGCTGTTGCAATAGAGCAAATTTATAGGGGGTTAACCATTTTAAAGGGCTTACCTTATCATAATGCCTAGCTCACTCTCTGGTGCTTATCCTTGATCAAACTACTGTAGCCGCTGCGGCTTTATCTCTACAGATTTTTGGGGGCGATTTGGCATGTGATATCATGCAACATGGGCGTCTAAAACTTACAACCTCTTTGCAGGCTGTGTTACCATTTTAAGTCTAATACTTTTTAATCCGAGGTTTTTATGATTCAGCCATTACAAGTGGGATCTTCATTAGCATCAAATCCTAATTTAAAAGAGTTACCGGCAGACTATTTTGTCGAGATTGAGCATCTTAATCAAAAAGTAAAATTGCCAGATCCTAAAGCTATTCGCGCATTGATTGCTCTTATGGATATGAGGGCTGTTATTGGGGGGGCGGCTTCGCACTATGGTGGGCCTGCGGGGTTTAGCGAAATCTTATCGGTGGTGTATTCAATTATTTTTAACCAGGCCAACTTAAATCAAAACAAATGGTATGATTTGGTTAATCTTGTTAACGATGCAGGTCACTGTGAAAATGCTCACTATGCCGTTAAAGCCCTTTATCAATTTGCCGATTTAAATATTTCTGATTTATGGAGCTTTCGCTCGATGGGGAGCCCTTTAACAGGTCATGGTGAGGCTCATCTTTTTCCGCAAGGGGTATTAGTGAGTAATGGCCCACTTGGATCATCGTTACCCGTTTCGCAGGGGCTAGCTATGGCTGATGCTCTTTCGGGAAATTTTTTGAGAACCACGGTAACCCTATTATCAGATGGGGCTGCCATGGAAGGCGAAGCCAAAGAGGCTTTTGCTGCGATTGCAGGATTTGCCCAAAAAGGGGCCTTGGCGCCTTTTGTTATGATTATAAGTGACAATAATACAAAGCTTTCAGGACGAATTGATGAGGAAAGTTTTTCACTAGCCCCTTCTTTTAAAGCCC
This sequence comes from Bdellovibrio sp., assembly GCA_020720425.1. Classification (GTDB taxonomy): domain Bacteria; phylum Bdellovibrionota; class Bdellovibrionia; order Bdellovibrionales; family Bdellovibrionaceae; genus DYOP01. Next base: position 13,514 of record DYOP01000012.1, read on the forward strand.
TGGGTCAATTAGGATGGGATTTGGTAACACTTGAATCAGGAAATGACCTTTTGTCATGTTACCAAATCATTCAGTCTGTTTTTGAAAAGGTTCAAAAAAACCCTAAAAAGCCAGTGGCCATTTGGGCTAAAACAACTAAAGGTATTGGTCATTTGAAATCCGTGCAAAGCGCATCGGGTGGACATGGATTTTCTTTAAAGTCGGCAAAAGAGCTTTCAGCAATGATCACTGAAATTTATCAACCTCAAGCCGTGCCCTCGGCTTTTTTTGATTGGATCAATCAGACTATAGAAGTGGAAGCTGAAAAAAATAACCAAACAGAACTTGGTCAATCAGCTGATTTAAAAGCCACATCAGGCCCTCTGGCATTATTAAATACAAAAAAAGATAAAGTGCAAATTGGGGTTTCTGCGGCGATGATATCGTCAGCAGAAAAGGGCTTACCATTGGTCAGCATAACCAGTGATTTACCTGGTAGCACGGGCGTAGCCGGATTTAGAAAGGCTTTTCCGCAGTTAAGTTTAGATGTGGGCATTGCCGAATCTAATATGGTTTCAGTTGCCTCTGGATTTTCAAAAGTAGGATACATTCCGGTTGTTGATACCTTTGCTCAATTTGGTGTTACCAAGGGTGCGTTACCTTTAATTATGGCTAATCTGTCTCAAGCTCCTGTCATGGGGGTGTTTTCGCATATCGGATTTCAAGATGCTGCCGATGGAGCTTCTCACCAAGGTCTAAATTATTTAGCTATGTCTTTGGGGTTACCCCACACCCAAGTTTGGAGTTTGAGTTCGGCAAAGCAAGCCCAGTCAATAATGGAGCAAGCTTTTGAAGAGTTCGCTCAACTAAAAAAATTAGGGCAAACGCCGCCTTCTTATTTGTTTTTTTTAGGCCGCGAAAATTTTCCTTTGGCCTACGACGAAGGAGCAAGGTATTTTTTAAGAAAACACGAAATTGTTTATGATAGCTCAAGTAACTACAAAAATTGCGCTTGCATTATTGCCATGGGAACTTTAATTCCTGAAGCTTTAAAGGCGGCAAATAAAATTGAACAAGAGCTGGGGGCGGGAGCCATTGTGATTCATCCGAGTTACCTAACTCAGCCCGATTGGGCTCAATTAAAGCCCTATATACAAAAATGTGGTGGCCGAGTTGTTTTTGTTGAGGATCATCAAAAATTAGGGGGCTTTTCAGAGCACTGGTTAGCTCAGGCTGTGACTCAAGATGTGGGGATAAAAAAATCTCAGATTTTAGGTGTCGAAGGTGAGTTTGGACAAAGCGCCTATCAAGCCCTTGAGCTCTACGAAAAACATGGCCTAAGCGCAGAAAATATTTTTAATCACGTTAAAAAAATGATAGAGGAGAGCAAGTGAATCCATTAACTCAGCGGCCTGTGAGAGTTCGTTTTGCCCCAAGCCCAACAGGTTACTTGCATGTTGGCGGAGCAAGAACAGCGCTTTATAATTACTTATTTGCCAAAAAAAATAATGGTAAATTTATTTTAAGAGTTGAGGATACCGATCTGGCCCGGTCGACAGATCAATCATTAAAAATGGTCATTGAAGATCTAAAATGGTTAGGTCTTGATTGGGATGAGGGACCTGATTCGGTAACATTAAATGATCAAGGAGATTTAGGGCCTTACAGGCAAAGTCAAAGGCTGAGTGTTTATAAAGAACACGCTTTTAAGCTACTTAAAGAAGATAAGGCTTACTATTGTTTTATGACCGATCAAGAGTTAGAAGAGCAAAGAGAAAATTTTTTAGCCGCAGGAAGGGCCCCCCATGTTGATTCTCCTTATAAAACATGGACTCTTGAGCAAGCTCAGGCCGAACTGCTAAAAGGACGAAAAGGAGCTTTGCGATTTAAAACAGAGGGACTTAAGAAAAATTATATTTTTAATGATCTCGTAAGATCCCGTGTGGATTTTCCATCAGATATGGTTGGGGATTTTGTTATTCTTCGAAGTGACGGAATGCCCGTATATAATTTTTGTAATGTTATAGATGATTACCTTATGAAGATATCTCATGTCCTTAGGGCGGAAGAACATTTACCCAATACCCTACGGCAGCTTATGCTTTACGAGGCCTTTGGTTGGGAAGCGCCTGAGTTTGGCCATCTGTCCTTAATTTTAGATGAGGACCGAAAAAAATTATCAAAGCGAAAAGGGGCTACAAGTTGCCATGAGTTTAAAAACGAGGGTTACCTACCTGAAGCCTTAAATAATTTTGTTGCTTTGCTGGGATGGTCTGATCCAAGCGGAGAAGAAATTTTATCATTAGAAAAAATGATCTCAAATTTTTCGTTAGAGCGGCTTAATTCCGCAGGAGCTGTCTTTGATCCCGTTAAGTTAAAATGGATGAATTCACAATATTTAAAAACCTACTCGGACGATGACCTTTTTAAGCTTTTAGGCCCCTATTTTAAATCTGAAAATATCAATGTAATTTTGCCAGCAGATAAGCAAGCTCAAGCCATTAAAGCGTTAAGAACAACTTTTGAAACACTTCAAGAAGGGGCTTTAGCTTTTCGAGTTTTGGATAATCAGTTTTTTGAAATTGAATTTGATTCGAATGAGGTTATGAGCTGGGAAAGCTCACCCCCTGTTGTTTTGACATGGGCCCAAGAGTTGAGCCATAGTGACCACGAGTATTTAACCGAAGCTCTGTTTTTAGAAATTCAAGAGAAGGTAAAAAATCAAACAGGGGCCAAAGGTAAATTTTTATTTATGGCGCTTAGGGTGGCCGTGCTTGGAAAGCCTCATGGATTAGAGTTAAAATTAATTGTTCCCTTGATTAGCAAACAAGCTCTCATTTTACGAGCTGAAAAGGTTCTTGGTAAATATGTCAAATCCTAAATCATTTCAAATATTAATCTATAATTCTCTTACTCGAACGGTCGAGCCGTTTGTTACCCATACTCCCCATCAAGTAAAGATGTATTGCTGTGGGCCCACGGTGTATGGCTTATTGCATGTGGGTAACTTTAGGGGGGCCGTTTTTTATAATTTTATGAGAAATTGGCTTGAGTTGTGCGGATATAAAGTTAAATTTGTTTATAATTTTACTGATGTTGATGATAAAATTATAGATCAAGCCAAGCGTCAAAACATGTCTCCTTCGGAGTTGGCAGAAAAATATATTCAAGAGTTTTGGACTGATTACAATTCTCTTAAATTAAGACCTCATGATGTTAACCCCACGGTTACCGAAAGTATGGATGATATTAAATCATTTATCGAGGGTCTAATTGAAGTAGATAAAGCCTATCCTGCAGGCGGAGACGTTTATTATTCTGTTAAAAGCTTTCCGGAGTATGGAAAGCTGTCGGGCCGCAATACAGACGAGTTAAAAAATGCAGATCACTCGCAGGCCATTACTGCCAAAAAAGATGTCTTAGATTTTGCCTTATGGAAAAGTGCAAAGCCTGATGAGCCAAGCTGGCCAAGTCCTTGGGGGCAGGGCCGGCCGGGATGGCATATTGAGTGTTCCGCCATGATAAAAAAACACCTCGGGGAGCAAATTGATATTCATGGCGGAGGGCTTGATTTGCTTTTCCCTCATCATGAAAATGAAATTGCGCAAAGCGAGGGGCTTACGGGAAAGCCTTTTGCAAAATACTGGGTGCACAATAATATGATTCAATTTAGTGGCGCAAAGATGTCAAAATCGTTAGGTAACATTATTACTTTGCGCGAGTTTAGCCAAAAGTATCACCCAGAAATTTATAAATATTTAATTTTATCTGTTCATTATCGAAGTGTATTAGATTTTAGTGAGGATTCTATATCTCAAACGATAAAATCACTGGGTAAAATTTACTCCTCTCTTAGCTTGGCGCAGGAAATATTTAAAAGTTTTGATTCGGGATTTAATCTAGATCCTACACGTGGGCACTTTTTGACAGAAAAAATTAAGACTCTTGAAACTCAAATTTATACTGATGTTAACCGAGATTTTAATACAGCCTTGCTGCTAGCCCATCTTTTAGAATTGGTAAAAAGCTTTAATCATAAAACCAAAAGGGGTATGAAAGTAGCACCTGAGATGGCGGCCGCGGCCCAAAGCTTTATAGAAACTATAAAAAAATGGGGATCATGGATGTCACTATTTCAAGAAGACCCAGACCAGTTTTTAATTAATCTTGATAATCATTTGTTGTCAGAAAAAAGTCTAATTCGCGAGCAGGTTCAGTCTAAGGTGGCTCAAAGGCAAGAGTTTCGTGACAAAAAAGATTTTGCTAAGGCCGATGAGGTCAGAAAAGAGCTTGAGATGTGGGGCATTTTAGTAAGTGATATTCCTAATCGGCCCACCCATTGGGAAGTTGCCAAATAAATTAAGGAGAGCCCTTTTGCTCAAAAGAAAATTTAAACTCGAAAGCTCTTTTCTTCCCCAAGGAGATCAGCCTAACGCCATTGCTGAGTTGGTTGATGGATTTTTAAATGGCGTTAAGCACCAGTGCCTTTTGGGGGTAACGGGTTCTGGTAAAACCTTTACCATGGCCCATGTCATAGATAAGCTAAATAGGCCCGCTTTAGTATTAGCTCCAAATAAAACTTTAGCGGCTCAGCTTTACGCCGAGTTTAAAGAATTGTTTCCGAGTAATGCCGTTGAGTATTTTGTTTCTTATTACGATTATTATCAGCCAGAAGCTTATATACCGGCATCTGATACTTTTATCGAAAAAGATTCGAGCATTAATGAGCAAATTGATCAAATGAGGCACAGTGCGACTCGGTCTTTACTTGAGCGGCCTGATGTTTTGATTGTTTCCTCTGTATCGTGCATTTATGGTTTAGGTAGTCCCGAAGCCTACGAGGGCATGCTTATTCATCTTCAGCAAAATCAAAATATGCGTCGTGATTTTTTGCTCAGGGAGCTCGTAAGAATTCAGTATGAACGTAATAATGTTGATTTTCACAGAGGGGTTTTTAGAGTACGTGGTGATATTGTTGAGGTGTTCCCCTCATACGAAGAAGTTAAAGCTTTAAGAGTCGAATTTTTTGGTGATTATATTGAATCTATCAAATGGGTAGATCCCTTAAGTGGTAAAGTTATAGAGGAGCTTGAGCAGGTTGCTATTTATCCTGCCAGCCATTATGTTACTAGCGAAGAAAAGCTTAAAAAAGCGGTTCAAGATATTCGAGACGAATTAAGGGTGCGAATTAATCACTATCAATCGGATATGAAATTTTTAGAATCTCAGCGAATTGAGCAAAGAACGCTTTACGATTTAGAGATGATAGAGCAAATGGGATTTTGTCAGGGGATTGAAAACTATTCGAGGCATCTGACCGGGCGAGGGTCAGGGGAGCCGCCCCCAACGCTACTCGAATATTTTCCGCAAGATTTTATCACTTTTATTGACGAGTCACATGTCACCGTCCCTCAGATTGGAGCTATGTACCGAGGAGATTTTATGCGAAAATCGACCTTGGTAACACATGGTTTTAGACTTCCTTCGGCCTTGGATAATCGGCCATTAAAATTTGATGAGTTTGAAAAAATAATGGATAAAGTTGTTTATGTGTCGGCAACTCCATCTGAGTATGAAGCTAAAAAGTCTGAAGGAGTGATTGTCGAAATGATCAATCGCCCTACGGGACTGATTGATCCCCATGTTGAAGTGCGCCCAGTTAAGTATCAAGTCGATGATTTATTGTCTGAAATAAAAAAAACAGTCGAAAAAAAGGAGCGAGTTTTAGTTACAACTTTGACCAAAAGAAGTGCCGAAGATTTGTCGGCTTATTACTCAAATATTGGGGTTAAAGTTAAATATTTACATAGTGATATTGTTACTATCGAAAGGGTCGAAATTTTAAGACAGTTGAGGCTAGGTGTTTTTGATGTGTTAATTGGAATTAACCTATTGCGAGAGGGGCTTGATATTCCGGAGGTCTCGTTAGTTGCCATAACCGACGCCGATAAAGAGGGTTTTTTGCGTTCAGAGAGGTCATTGATTCAGACGATAGGGCGCGCCGCTCGAAATATCAATGGACGGGTTATTTTATATGCCGATACGGTGACTAAATCTATGAAAAAAGCTATGGATGAAACTTCACGCCGGCGTGTGATTCAGCAAAGCTATAATGAAACACATGGAATAACGCCAAAAACCATTAAAAAGAAAATTGCCGAAGGCTTAGGTGATATGTTTGACGGACAGGTTAAACAAGATTCGTTAATTGATATTTTTATGGATCAAAATCAAAAATTAGAATCTAAGAAAAAATCAAACTCTTTAAAATCAAAAAATGAAATTTCAAATTTAGATCTGTTAAGACAAAACATTGAAAATGCTAAAGTTAAAATGAACGAACACAAATCAAAACTCGAGTTTGAAGTGGCCGCTCAATTAAGAGATGAAATTAAAAAATTGCAAATTATTGAGCTTGAACTTATGGGTTCGGAAACTTCTAGCGAATGAGCCGAAAAGAAGAATTAAAAGAAAAGATCAAAGAGTTTCCGGTGACTTCGGGTGTTTACCTTATGAAGTCCAAAGAACAAAAAATTATATATGTAGGTAAGGCTAAAGTTTTAAAAAACCGTGTGCGAAGTTATTTTTCAGAAGGTCAAGATGTAACCCCTAAAACTCGGTTTTTGATGACCGCCGTATGGGATATTGAATATTTGATAACCAAAACCGAATTAGAAGCCCTTTTATTAGAGGCTCAGCTAATTAAAAAACATAAGCCCAAATACAATATTAGACTCAAAGACGATAAATCTTATCCCTATATTCGGTTTTCATTAGCTGATGAATATCCACGTTTATATGTGGCCAGAAAAGTAAAAAATGATGGGAGTTGGTATTTCGGCCCCTATCCGAAAGGCCAAATTGTTTACGAGACAATTAGATTTATTAATGAAACTTTTAAAATCAGAGATTGCGCTGATAGCGTACTTGTTTCGCGTAAAAGACCTTGCCTCAGTTACCAGATCAATAAATGCTCAGGTCCATGTGTTTCGCTTATTTCTAAGCAAGATTATTTAAAAGATATTGAGGCGGCAAAAAAGTTTTTACTCGGTAACGGTAAAAGTGTTGTTAAGCTTTTAGAGTCAAAAATGTGGGAGGCCGCCGAAGAGGAGCGTTTTGAACAAGCGGGACGTTACCGAGACTCGATTGAGGCTCTAAAATCAGCATTTAAAAAGCAAAAAGTTATTAAAGAAGCTGAAGAAATTGATATTGATGTTTTAGCTTTTGTTGGAGCCCCCGAGGGCGTGATGTTCGAAACTTTTCATGTTAGAAAAGGGGTTGAGCTAGGAAGCCGCTCTTTTTTCTTTTCGATCTACGATCATCATGATGATCCTAAAGACTTGATTGTTACTTTTTTAGGACAATATTACGAGGAAAATTTTATACCTGATTTACTTTATCTTTCTATAGATATTGGTCATGACTTAACTCATTTGCTTTCTGATTTATTAAAAGAGCGCGGTAAAAAAGAAGTAACTGTTAAGTTTGCAGGGGATGTTTTAGGTTCAGGGCTTTTAGAAAAGGCCAATCAATTAGCTGAGGTCCACTTTAAAAAGGCAATTGAAAAAGGCAAAGAGCGCGAAGATGGTCTTTTAGAAATTCAAAAAAAATTGGGTCTTGCAAAGCGTCCTGATCGTATTGAATGTTTTGATATATCAACTTTTCAAGGGCAAGAGACCGTGGCCTCTCAGGTTGTTTTTGAAAATGGAAGTCCTGCAAAAGAGCACTACCGAAGATATAAAATTAAAACAGTCGAAGGGATAAATGACTTTGCCTCTATGTACGAAGTGTTAAGTCGTCGATTTAAGCATGCCGAAATGGATAAGCCCGATCTTTTAGTTGTTGATGGTGGAAAGGGTCAGCTCGCCATGGCCGTAGCTGTTTTAAATGATTTAGGTATTTATGATATTCCTGTTGTGGGCCTAGCTAAATCTCGGATCAAATCAGATTTTCAATCCCACCAGCTCGAGGTTACCGAAGAACGATTTTATCTTCCGCAAAGACAAAACCCTGTTATTTTTAGGCCCGCTTCATTAGCCTTTCAAATTTTAGTTGGCGCACGTGATGAGGCCCATCGTTTTGCTATCACCTACCACCGTAAGCTCAGAGAATCGAGTGGTCTAGAAAGCGTTCTTGATGACATTAGTGGGCTCGGGGAAAAACGAAAAAAAACCCTTCTTACTAAATATAAAGATATTCAAGCTATTTCAAAAGCAAGCGTAGATGAGCTAGCAAAGTTATCAGGCTTTAATCGTGTTTTGGCCGAAAGAGTTTTGCTTCAACTTGAAGAAATAATGACACCTGAAAAATAGCGTTCAGAGTTTAGGCTATGAAAGTCCCAGCCAATGGATCATAAACCCTGTTAATTTTACTCGGATTAGGGATTTAAAATATGAAATGTGAGTTTTTTTAAATTTATGGTATGAGTGGCTTGATATTTTTAGGTCAGAGTTTAGTTTAACTTATTAGACATAGATTTTAATAAGTTATCAGAACTTGGTCGCATGGATTTTTGGGTTAGCTTTAAAATGGGGGACTTTTGTATATGATAAATTTTAATTTTTTTAATTTAATTGGTAAGTTACTAGGCAAGCCTGTCAGCATAAGCCTTTTAGTTGTAATTTTTTTTGGAGGACTGAGTTCTTGTAATCCGTCAGATCCAAAGGTATTAAGTCCAGAAGATTTTCAAAATAAGAGTAACTCAAAAGATAACTCTAAAGACGGCTCCGTTAATATTCAAAGCTCCCGTTGGGAGCCCGATTATGACATTTTAGCGGGATCATTATTGGCTTCTGATATTAAACGAATTCAAGTGTTACCCTTTTGGATTTTAGATTACATTAAAAACACCAAAAACAAAGAAGCATTAAATTCATGCATTCAAATTTTTTATTGGGAAGAGTCGCCGGTAAAAACTCAAGGCGTTATGAAATTATTTAACTGCAAGCAGAGTTCAAAATTAGAAAACTATTTTTTAAAGGGAATAGTTTATGTTGAAAAAATAAAAATAGCTGAAAATGAATTTATCTTAAAAATCAATACGGATCAAAATGAGTTACAAGCCGATTGGCAAATGAAAAAAGCAAAAATCGTTTTGTCTGAAGAAGTTGATTATACATATTTCATTCAAAATGAGCAGCTTTTTTTAATGTCTGCTACTACATTGGTTAAAACTAAAGAGTCAAATGGAGATGAGCAGAGTTTTTTATTCGAGCACGGCGGAAAGTTTTTATTGACTGGTCAAAGCCAAATTGAATCAAAACTGACCTATCGTAGTTATAATGGGGATAAAGTGGGTAACTATTTTGACCTTTCAATAAACACAAAAGCCAGTAACCCCCTGTCTGGCTTTTTAGAGCAAAAGCAAGTATTGCAATCGGCAGGGAGTTATCTTTGGTGCTTAAAAGGGTTGGGAGCACCTAATAGCAATGACGAATTTAATCTGAAATTTAATTATAAGCCTAAACTTTCTAGAGATAAGGCTGTTTTAATCTGGGGTAGCGAGGGGATTGAGCTTAAATCTGTAAAGGCCCCTGAAAATGTAAAAACCCTAAGTTTGGTAGACAGCTGTCAGCCTTTGGATAAATCAAATAATCCTTGGGCTTGGATTGTTCATCCCGCTTGGGGAGCTATATTAGCTAAATAATTGAGAAGGGGGAGGCTGCCATCCTCCAAATGCGTTTTCAAGCTCCTTAGCTATTTGAAAACAAAGATAATCATGATCGAGGGCCGCAGCAATTTGTACCCCAATGGGTAACCTATCATTTGTTAAGCCTACGGGAACTTGAATGGCCGGTAAGTTAAAAGCATTGGCATAACCAGTATAAATAAAATCAAAAGGGCGCAATAGGCTTTGTCCATGCCGCATGGCCGGTCTTGGGTGAGTCGGGCTTATTATGACGCAATTTTCTTTTAAAAGCTCTGTTACCTGGTTTTGTTTGATTTTAAAAGAGTGTTTAAGGTTGTTTTTCAGGGGTGACGAATCTTTAGTTAAATTTAGTTTTTCGACACAGCTTGTGATCAAAGCTGGCCACTCGTGATTTGGTTTGCCTAAAAGAGCTTTTGATAATTCGGATAGCAAATTAAGGGGCTTATTGGGCGCAAGAAGAGTCGTAAATGGCGCAATCTTTTCGAGGTCAGCCCGCATCAGCCACCACAAAAGACTGTATTCAAAAAAACCTGAATTGAGCTGGGTAACAGTGGCCCCCCTTTTTTTTAAAAGTTGACCACATTTTTTTACCGCAAGTTCAATGGGCTTATCGACCAAATGGGCGCCTAAAAAGTCAGGGTTACTAAGAATATATACACGAATTTTATTGAGCGGAATTTGTTTATTTAGATTTATGCTTGGCCTATTGCTATGAGGGTCTTGGTTGTCATCGCCGGCCAGTAAAGGTAACACTTCTAAAAGATCATCCGTCGATCTTGCAATGGCTCCAAGACTTGTCATAGATCCTTTATGCTGAGTCCATTTTTGGTAATATTCACCAGAGGCCGGAAAATGGCCTGTCATGGGCAAGTAACCATGACTTGGTTTAAAGCCAACGGATCCACAAAAAGCAGCTGGTATTCGGAGGCTTCCGCCAATATCACTCCCAATACCAAGGGGGATAAGCCCTGCGCCAACTAGGCTGGCCTCACCTGCCGTGCTACCGCCAGCTGTGCGCTTTAAATCAAAGGGTGTGTTTGTCGCTCCGTAGATGGGATTAGAGCCTTCAAACCAAAAGCCAAGCTCCGAAACATTGGTTGTTCCTAAAATAATAGCGCCGGCTGATTTAAGTCGACTAACAACCGTAGCGTCGGTATCGCAGATATAGTTTTTTCTTTGCAAAATCCCAAGGGTTTGCTTCATTCCTTTAACGCAAATCATTTCTTTTATCGTGATCGGAAGTCCAAGCAAAGGTAACATTTGAAAATCAATTTGGTTTTTATTTATCTGATTATCATATTCAATGGCCTCGCAAAGGGCCTCAGAAAAGCGCTCTTCAACCAGAGCGTTTAAAAGGGGGTTGTAGGTTTTAATAAGATCAATAAAAAATTGAGTACACTGGGTAACTGTGATTATGCGATTTCGGATAAGTGCTAAAAGGTCTTTAATTTTTAGTTTATTTAAATCGGTCAATTTTAAATCAGTCATTATTAAATAAATGGTTCTATACGTTAAATCTAAAAAACAAAATATCACCATCTTTTACAAAATATTCTTTACCTTCTAGACGATACTTTCCGGCTTCTTTAACGGCGCCTTCATTTTTATATTGAAATAAATCTTCGCAGTTGTAGGTTTCTGCGCGAATAAAGCCTTTTTCAAAATCGGTATGAATAACTCCTGCGGCTTGTGGTGCCTTTGTTCCTTTGGTGATTGTCCAGGCCCTAACCTCTTTTTCGCCAGCTGTAAAATAAGTTTGAAGTCCTAAAAGTTTATATCCGGCCTGAATAAGTCTGTGCAAACCAGGCTGGGTAACACCGAGTTCGGCTAAAAATTCGGCTTGATCGCCAACGGGCAATTGGGCAATTTCAGCCTCTAAGGCTGAACAAATCATAACTGTTTCTGAGCCCTCATTTTTGGCAAACTCAGCAACAGCCTGAGTCCATGCGTTACCGCCCTTTTTAAAGTCTTCTTCTGAAACATTCATTGCATATAGCATGGGCTTTGAGGTTAAAAGGTGAAGCTCTTTTCTGAAGGGCTCTTCTAGATCGCTCAGAGCGACAGAACGACTTGGCTTGCCAGAAGAAAGGGCCTCGTTAAGTTTAAAAGTAACTTCGTATTGCATTTTAACTTTTTTATCAGGGCTTGATTTTGCAAGCTTTTCAACGGCCTTAAATTTTTTTTCTAAAGATTCAAGGTCGGCTAGCATAAGTTCTGTGTTGATGACTTCGATATCTCTTAGGGGGTCCACAGATCCATTAACGTGGATGATGTTACTATCATCAAAGCATCTTACCACCTGAACAATGGCATCTGTTTGCCTAATATGCGATAAGAACTGATTTCCTAAGCCCTCACCCTGTGAGGCACCTTTAACAATGCCTGCGATATCAACAAATTCAATTGTTGTAGGGACGGTCACTTTGGGCTTAATTAGGGCCGTAATTTGAGTGAGTCGATCATCGGGAATGGTTACCACGCCCACATTGGGATCAATCGTGCAAAAGGGGTAATTAGCGGCTTCTACTTTTTTTGCAGTTAAGGCATTAAATAAAGTGCTTTTACCAACATTTGGTAAACCTACGATTCCGACTTGTAAGGCCATTGAAACTCCTTTTTGTGAGCGTTACCTGCATTTGCATACGAAGTATCTTTTTATATTTGAATTAACTAAAGCACAATCCTCTTCTTTAAAATAATTTGTTAACCAGCATATGCACATGACGACCCTAAAAGTCGTGAAACCCAATAGTGGTCCTGAGCTCAAATATACCGATGAAGGTTAATCAAGTGCATATGCTGGTTCATTAAAATAATTAATTAGATCGATTAATTAGAT
>DYOP01000012.1:26080-46409 GCA_020720425.1 Bdellovibrio sp.
ATTAATTAGATCGATTAATTAGATTGGCGGCCTTTTCGGCGCCTTGTGTGAGCCAGGCTAAAACAGCTGATTCGGCCTTTTTGGCTGATTCATTGAGGAGTTTTTGTTCTTCAGGGCTCCAGTTTGATAAAACCCAATCGGCAATATCCCAATTCGCATGGGGAGGTCTGCCAATGCCAAATTTTAAACGAGTATAGTTTGAGTTTCCAAGGCACTCATGAATGCTTCGGATGCCATTTTGTCCCCCATGGCCCCTGTTGGTTTGAAGTTTGAGTTGCCCAAAGGGAAGATCCAAATCATCGTGAATAACTAAAAGCTGGGATAGCGGGATTTTATAAAAACTGAGTAGCGATTGTACGGCTTGGCCAGATAAATTCATGAATGTTTGAGGTTTAGCGAGTATGATTTTTTGATTTTCAATTTTTCCAGAGCAAACATAAGATTTATGCTCGTTTTTATAGTCTGATAAATGAGAGAAGTTAGATTTGATAAAATCGAGTAAAAAAAAGCCTACATTGTGGCGATTAAGTAAGTACTTATCCCCTGGGTTACCCAAACCAACAATTAAAAAAGGTGTTACCGAATCGCTCATAGAGTTAAGTTAATGGGTTAAGAGGCGTGCGCTCTTAACTCCATAAAACTAAATTTATTTTTTCTTAGGAGCCGCAGCAGCAGGAGCTTTGCCAGCAGCGGGGGCCTTTCCGGCAGCAGCAGCAGGAGCTTTACCAGCAGCGGCTTTTCCGCCAGCAGCAGGAGTGGCGGCAGCGGTAGTAGCGGCAGCAGCAGGAGTGGCTGAAGCAGCCTCTTCTTCGGCAAGGTTTACAACGGCAAGTGTCATATCGGCAGGAGATAGTAACTTAATTCCCTCTGGGAGGGATAAGTCTGATACGTGCAAACTGTCGTTAAGGCCAAGCAGTGATACATCAGCAGTTAATGCCTCAGGGATATGAAGAGGTAAACACTCGATAGAAATCGTTCGATTAACAACAGTTAAAAGTCCGCCATCAGCTAAACCAAGTGGCTTGCCTTCAAAGCGAATCTCAAGATCAATTCGGATCATTTTTTGAGTATCAATAGCAAGTAAATCAACATGCTCAGGTCTGTGATTAACTGGATTTTTTTGAATGTCTTTCAATAAAACAAGAACTTCAGACGCAGGTGAGTTATCTGTAAACTTTAAAACAAAAAGAGAGTTTTCGTAAGCGCGAGTTCGATATTTAAGAATGGCATTTTCATCAATGCAAATTAAAAGATTTTCTTTAAGAGCGCCATAAACAATGCCAGGTACTTTTCGAGCAATACGAAGTCCTCTTGAGTTGTGTTTACCGGGCTTGCGAGTTTCTACATTAAGTTCAAATTTTTGTGTTGCCATTTTTTACCTCAATCGTTTTGATTACTCCATAAACAAAGAACTGACGGAATCGTTACCATGAATCCTTTGTATTGCCTCTGCAAGCACCGGGGCCATAGAGATAACTTCAATTTTTCCACTGGCAAGGGCTTGCTCAGAAAGAGGAATCGTATCAGTTACCAAAATAGCCTCAAGCCGACTTTGAGCAAGACGCGAAATAGCAGGTCCTGACAATACCGGATGAGTTGCAACGGCAAGGACCCTTTGTGCACCATTTTTATATAAAATGTCAACAGCTTGTGTAAGGGTTCCGGCTGTATCAATCATATCGTCAATGATAACGGCCGTTTTTCCTTGCACCTCGCCAATAAGGTGAAGAGCTTTGGCCTCGTTCGGGCTGGTGCGGCGTTTATCAATAATCGCCATTGAACAATCAATGCGCTTAGCAAAAGCTCGGGCTCTTTCGACCCCTCCCGCATCGGGGCTAACGGCAACAAACTGATTCCCTGCTCCATACTTTTCTCTCCACGCCCTTGATAAGGTGGGTATGGCAAAAAGGTGGTCTACGGGAACATTAAAAAACCCCTGAATCTGTCCTGCGTGCAAATCAACGGTGACAATTCTTTGGGCCCCTGCGGTTGTAATCAGATCAGCCATAAGTTTTGCGGTGATAGGAGCTCTGGGGGCCACTTTTCGGTCTTGTCTGGCATATCCATAATAGGGAATGACAGCCGTAATCGACGCAGGAGAGGCTCTTTTGAGGGCATCCATAATAATAAAAAGTTCCATATAATTTTGATTAGCCGGAGGGCATGTACTTTGAACAACAAAAACATGCTGTCCCCTGACTGATTCGTGAATTTCAACTTGCACCTCTCCGTCGGCAAACTGATTAACTTGGCAGTGACCCAGATCAATTTTTAAGATTTTCGCGATGCGAGAGGCGAGTTCTTTGTTGCTGTTACCAGCAAAGACTTTAAGAGATTGGCTCATACTTGCTCCTTTAAATGGTTAATCCATTGTTTGATGGCCTGGGACCTGTGAGAAAATTGATTTTTAAATGAAGGACCGAGTTCGGCTAGGGTTTGGGTTTGGCCTTTGGGAATAAAAAGGGGATCGTATCCAAAGCCCATAATGCCTTTTGGCAAAGGGGCGATGCTACCTTCTAAAACTCCCTCAAAATGAAAGATTTGATCGATAGGAGAAATAGCAACCAGGTGACACACAAAGCGCGCGGATCGATCTGAGACTTTTCTGATTTGAAGCATTTTTAAAAGTTTTGCATTGTTTTCTGAATCACTGGCATTGGGTCCTGCGTAGCGAGCCGAGTGGATGCCAGGAAGGTTGCCAAGTCCGGTAACCTCAAGTCCCGAGTCTTCAGCGATAACCCAGACTTGTTTTTTTACAGAGCTTAGGCTTCGGGCTTTGATAAGAGCGTTTTCTTTAAAAGAGGCCCCCGTCTCGGGGGGCGGAGAGTAGCCAGAAATTTTATTGGATGTAGAGAGCGAGATCGAAGAAAAAGCCTCGGATAATAAATATTCTATCTCTTTTGCTTTGTTTAAATTAAAAGTGGCAAGCCAGATTTCCATTAGGGTAACCCTATTTCAAGGCCCGCTTTTAAAAGTGCCGCCTTTTGAAGTCTTATAAGCTCAGTGCAACCTTGCGAAGCTAAATTTGTCATAGCAACGAGTTGGTCTACGCTAAAGCTTGATTGTTCGGCTGTACCTTGAATTTCGATCAGTTGAGATTTGTTATTCATCACAAAGTTCATATCGATATGAGTTGAGGAGTCTTCTTCGTAATCAAGATCAAGCATCATTTTTTCATCTTTAATGCCAATGCTTACAGCGCTGACAAAATGGGTGAGGGCGCCCGGTTTGACCTCTCCTACAAGTTCAAGTTTTTTTAAGGCAAGAGCTAAGGCTAAATAGCCACCGGTAACACTGGCTGTTCGTGTGCCGCCATCGGCTGAGATAACATCGCAATCGATTAGAATTTGACATTCGCCCATTTTTTTTAAATCAACAGCGCTTCTGAGGCTTCGGCCAATAAGCCTTGCAATTTCCTGAGTTCGGCCTGAGTTAAGGCTACGTTCGCGCTTAACGCGGTCGTGGGTAGCTCTAGGTAACATTCCATATTCAGCTGTTACCCAGCCCGAACCCGACCCCTGAAGCCACTTAGGGCTTGGCTTTTCGAAAGTTGCGGTACAAAAAACTTTAGTTTTTCCGAACTCAATAAGACAGCTTCCTTCGGCATATTCAGAAACATTTAAAGCTATATTGATAGGTCTTAATTCGGTCCAACTTCGATTGTTTAGGCGCATATGAGATCCTTTTTAGGTCAAGTTTAAATTTGCAGGCTCAGCTAGTAAAACAATAGGTTACTTTTTTGTGTGATTTTCATCAATTAAAAAAGTAGAGGGCTTATGAGATGACGAAAGAACAGCTGGCGATAATAGATGGGGAGCCGAGTGAGCGAGTCCAAAAGGAGGGGGGTTACCCTTTATGTTTTCAAATAGGGTTTTAGCAACGATATTTAAAAGTTTACCTCTGTAAGTTAAATCTTTTAAAAGGTTTAATTCAGAGGGGTTTGAGAGGTAGCCAAGCTCGATGAGTAAAGTGGGTCTTTCAGGATTACTTAAAATTTTTAGATGTCTTTTTGAAAGTTTGACCTGGGGGGTTAGTAACTTTAATTGGTTTTGAAGTTTTTTGCCCCACTGATGAGATTGGTAGACAAAAATTTCGTAAAAAAGTTGATGGGTTGCAAAGTTACTATTAAAGTTTAGACCTTGATCAAAGTCGAGGGGCCAATCCGGAGTAAAGATTTCAATTCCCTTAATCGGGAGGTCCAATGAAGAGTTAAAATGTAAACTGATTAATGATGTACATTGTTTTTGAGAGGCTAAAATAAGCCTGTCCTGCAAATTGACAAATTGGTCTGAATCTCTGCTGATTTGGGCATCAAGCCCATATTTATGTACCATTATATTTTTAAGTTCTTTCGAATAACTTAGCGTTAAATCTTTTTCAAAAAGTTCGTTATTTCGGGCGCCCGAATCTGACCCCCCGTGTCCCGGGTCTATTAAAATATCGCAGGAGTAAGCGGGTAACATAAAAACAGACAGAGTGGCTCCAAAAATAAAACTTGTGCGAATTAATGGAGCTATATTTTTAAGTGTCTTTGGTAATGTAAAAACAGAAGATAGAGCGGTCCAAGTATTCATTCAGCAAGAATAATCAGTTTTTAAACAAAATGCATGAATGACGATATTCTAAAGAGGAATACAAGATCTTAGGCTAGGGTTTAAAAAAAAACTATTAAGAATGCCATTTTCTGAAAGAATAAAGTCTAAGCAGATAAAGACTTTGTAGGGGCTTTATAAATTTAATAAAAAGGTATTCAAATGCACAAAGGTATTCGGGTTTTAATTGTTGACGATGAAGAAGAGTTAAGAGAGCTATATTCTTTAATTTTAGCTACGGAGTTTGATATTGATCCAACTGAAGCTAAAAATGGCTCTGAAGCTATAAAAATTTTATGTGAAAGCGGTCAAAAATTTGATCTGATTGTGAGTGATTATAATATGCCAAATGGAAATGGCGAAATGGTTTTTAAAAAGGCTCAAGAGTTAGGCATACCGTTTATTTTAGTAACCAGTGATAGGCCCGAAGAGCATCCGATATTTAAAGGTAAAGAACTGACGGCTTATCTATTAAAACCATTTTCTGAAGAGAGTCTATTTAATGCTGTACGAAAATTGATGGAGGAGGGGCGAAAATATATTTATATCCCTTTACAGTCGCTGTTAAGGTTGAAAATTGTTTCTGTCCCGATTTATTTTGAATTAAGTGCTAATAAGTTTATTAAAGTCATTAATCCTGGAGATGTGTTTGACCAGGCTTCTTATGATCATTGGTCTGCAAAAAATGTTAATAAGTTATTGGTAAAAAAAGAGGATTTCGAGGGGCTCGTTGGAGATTTCAAATCTAATTTGTTAAACGAAATGTTTTTTAAATCCAATGAAATTCAAGGCGCTTCGGGGTTGCAAATTTCGTCATTAATCGGTGAAGTTGTTAACAGCGCAGCTAAACTTTTGGGTATTAACAATGAAGTGTTAGATCTGGCTCGTAAGAATATCGAATTAATTAACAATATTGTTTTGTCCAATTCGGAATTAAAAAATATATTTGAAAACCAAAGAAAAAATGCGGCCCCGCAAGGTGTGGCTTGCAGGCGCCATTTGACTGCGGTGGTATCTAATTGGATTGCTCAAGAGTTAATGGTTCAGCACCCCAGGATGGCCGAAATTTTGACGTTGGCTGCATTTTTTCATGATGTGGGATTAGATGATGAAATAATAAAAAATCAAAGACAGTATATCGAATCCATTCGCGTGGGCGGAAAAATGAACAAAAATGAAGTTGAAAAAGTTAAAGTTCATATAGATAAGGCCATAGAAATGTTATCTCAATGCAATGGCGCGCCTAAAGATGTTTTAAAAATAGTAACAGAACATCATGAGTTACCTGATGGGTCAGGGTTTCCAAAAGGCTTAAAGGCTAACGAGATAAGTGATATTTCGGCTGTGTTTATAGTCATTCATGAATTTATTGATTTGTATTTTGATCCCAGACAAAATAAGCAAATCAAGACGGCATGGAAAGAAAAAGAAAAACTTTTTTCATCTCCTCCGTTTAATTCGGCCTATCAGATTATTAAAGAGCCCCTAGAGCGATAATTAAATCAGTTTAGAAAACTTAAAAAATATGGGTTATCCATTTTTTTTCTGAAGCTATAGCAAATAAGCTTTGTTCGGCTTGATAAAGAGGGTCTGATGGGGGGGCCGATTGCACGGCAATTTTAAATTGTGTAGCCCCTTCTAAAAGCTCATAATCTCCCAGGGTATTTCCGCAACATAAAAATGGTTTAATAGATTCAGTATGTGTAAGTAATGCATTTAATTTGCCGCTTTTATAAGTGGGTGGAGTTTTGGGGTGAATCGTAATTTTTTGATCATTTGTAATGAGTGTTTCAATACCAAGAACGTTACTGTGATTAATTTTTAAATAGCTAGCAGCGGCCTCTACGGCCCATTTGACAGATGCAGTAACAATAAAAACTTCGACATCGTATGAAATCAGCATTTTAATAAGTTCAGCTTGGGGCTTAAAAACTGTAAATGCGGGATCTTGCTTGATGGCTTCATCGGCCCATTGCCTGACCTGATCAAGCAAGGCCCCTTGGCAAATTTGTGCAAGCCAGTAATAGGCTGAAATGGGATTATGTTCTTTTAGGTCTAAATAAAAATCCCAAGGGTGTTGGGGTAGATTTTGTATAAGATTGTTTTTAATCTGATAATGAAAAAAATTTTCACTGATATCGACAGGCCAAAGCGTACCATCGGCATCAAAGGCGGCAATTAGCCTGTTTTGGGGAAAGTTTTTTTTGGTTTCTTCAATATACTGACGCACAGCTTGAGTGAGTTCAGGGGGGTATGGATTATGCTTCACAATTGGCTCCTTTTGTACATAATGAGCTTATGGAAAATAATTGTAAAGTCATTGAATTAAGTGATGTTGAGACCTTGCTCAGTTATGAAGACCGTAGGTTGTCAGAACTTTTTCCGAACCCTGAAGAAAGAATGTTTCATCAATGGGAGTCTCGGGGGCGAAAAGAATTTTTAGAGCATTATGCCAGTCTGGGCTGGAGCTTTAAAGTTGAGATTGAGCCTGATATTATATTGGGTTACTTATTAGCGCAGCCCATTTTGTTTTTTGCTGGACAGCCGCAAACCTTGTGGGTTGAGTCGCTTCAGGCAAGCTCACTTGAGGCTCGAGATCTTTTGACTGATTTGGCTTATCGAATGGCAAAAGAAAAACATTTTCAAGGTGTGTACTATCCGAGTCAGCAAAAAATATTTAATTCTATTTCTGTCTTTAAGCCAGAAATTTGGTCCGAACAACCTTACTTTGTGAAAACAACACGTCGGTGAAAAATATGAAAAAATTTTCCTTAAAAGAAAGAGACCTTGCGATTGATCAGTTTTTAAATGAAGAGTTTGATTTACTTATTATTGGCGGCGGAATTAACGGGGCAGGGATTGCTCGCGACGCCTGCTTGCGAGGGATGAAGGTAGCCTTGATTGAGGCCGGAGATTTTTCGCAAGGGACAAGTTCAAAATCAAGTAAGCTTATTCATGGGGGGATACGATATCTTGAAAATGCTGAATTTGGTCTTGTAAATGAGGCTTTATCCGAAAGATCAAAATTATTTTGTATGGCTCCCCATTTGGTGTACCCTCTGCGTTTTTTAATTCCTGTTTACGAAGACAGTCGGGTAACACCATTTAAGCTATCTTTAGGGATGTGGCTATACGATGCTTTTTCTTTTGCTGGGGCGTCGGAGCTTCATGAGTCACTAGATCCCAATGAAATTATCTGTGAATATCCTTTTTTAAAAAGTCAGGGCTTAAAAAAGGGATTTCGTTACTCAGATGCTTATATGGATGATGATAGATTAGTCTTAGAAACTCTTCGATCGGCCTACCAGACAGGGCTATTAGCTGCTGCCAATTATGTGAAAGCCATTGAGTTTACTAAAAATCAAAATGGTGTTGTTGATAAAGTTAAAATTAAAGATGAGCTATCTCAAAAAGAATTTACAATAAAGGCGACCCATGTGGTCGCAGCCGTAGGCCCATGGTCTGATCAGTTAAGAGCCCTTATTGATAACAAGGGAGATAAGATAAAGCCCATGCTGAGGCCCACTAAGGGCGTACATATAACCTTTGAAAGGTCGCGGTTTCCGCTCAGTACGGCCGTTGTTATGGGCGTTCAAGAGCGAATTGTTTTTGCCATACCTAGGCATGACATGGTGATTGTTGGTACGACTGACACTGACTTTTTAGGGGAGCCAAGTCATGTTGTCGCTACAAAGGAAGATATTAATTATCTTTTAGATGTTGTAGATCAATATTTTCCCGAAGCTAAGCTTACAGCGGAAGATATCATTGCGAGCTATGCGGGTCTTCGCCCTTTAATTGATGATGGGGCCTTAACCGAAGGTAAAACGTCTCGGGAACACTTAATTTGGACAGAAAGTTCGGGTGTTACTTTTGTTGCCGGTGGAAAGTATACAACTTATCGTTTAATTGCCCAAGATGTGGTCGATCATGTGATTGAGTTTTTTTCGGTTTCTCAGCGTGCGAGCTGGCAGCGTTCGCAAAGTGACAGGCCGCTCAACTCTCGGGTGTCTTCTGATTTATTGCAAAATCGAGTGGCATTAGCTGAAAAGCTTTTGTCGCAATCAAGCCTTTTATCACTCAAAGAGGCTCAGTGGTTGATAGACCGTCACGGCCAAGAGGCTCTTTTCTTTGTAAGTCAATATGGGCAAAGATCTTATATGGCCTATGAGGCCTTGTATGCCATTGATAATACCATGTGTTTGTCTCTCAGAGATCTTTATTTTCGGCGTATGCCTTTGGTTTTGTCTCGTCGTTGTCATGGGCTTGATGAGCTAACGTTACTGGCTGAAATATGGAAATCGTCATTTGGCTTAACTGACAAGCAGGTTGAGTTGGGCATTGCTGAACTTAAAAAACAACTCGAAATTGAGTTTCAATGGAAAAATGAGTTAACCTGATTGACTCATTAAAGTTGTCGATAATAAACTTATTCTATTGATTTAAGTAAATTCAGTTAAGTAACATAAAATAAGTAACACTTAATGCAAAGGTTTTGATCATGGGTATTTTTTCGGGGTTTTCAGATTATTTTTCAAATGATATAGCAATTGATTTGGGTACAGCAAATACTCTTGTGTATGTTCGAGGGCATGGGATTGTTCTTGATGAGCCCTCAGTTGTGGCTGTGCAAAAAAATTATCGGGGCGGGCAAAACCGAGTTCTTGCCGTCGGAAGAGAAGCCAAAGATATGCTTGGCCGAACCCCTGCGGGAATTGTTGCTATTCGCCCCATTAAAGATGGAGTGATCGCAGATTTTGAGGTTACCCAGTCAATGCTTAGATATTTTATTCAAAAAGCTGTGGGCGAAAGAAAATCACTCATTCGCCCAAGAATTATTATTTGTGTGCCTTACGGGATTACTCAGGTTGAAAAACGGGCTGTTAAAGAAGCGGCGCAATCGGCCGGTGCCCGCGAAGTTTATCTTATTGAAGAGCCTATGGCCGCTGCTATTGGCGCGGGGTTACCGATCACAGAGCCATCGGGTAACATGGTTATTGACATTGGTGGCGGGACAACAGGTGTTGCCGTTATTTCGCTTGGCGGAATTGTTTATTGTAAGTCTATTAAAGTCGCAGGTGACAAGTTTGATGAGGCGATTGTTAATTATGTACGAAGGCAATTTAATTTACTTATTGGTGAGCGCACGGCTGAGGCAATTAAAGTCGGAATAGGTAACGCATCTCCTTTTGAAGAAGAAAAAATAATGGAAATCAAAGGAAGAGATTTAGTTGCAGGTGCGCCCAAAACTATTGAAATATCAAGCTCTCAGGTTAATGATGCCCTGATGGACCCCTTATCAGAAATCGTTGACGCAGTTCGCACCGCGTTAGAAAAAACGCCACCTGAGCTGGCTAGCGACATTGTCGATAATGGAATTGTTTTAACAGGTGGCGGGGCTTTATTGGCCAATTTAGACATCCTTATTCGCGAAAAAACGGGACTACCGGTTACGATTGCAGAAAACCCTTTAAACTGTGTTGTGATGGGTTCTGGCCGAGTTCTTGACGAGTTAGATTTATTAAGGCAATTGACCATTGAGTAGTTAAGGATTGGTTTTTGGAATGAGGGGGGAACTTGATCCAAATTCAGGATTTTGCACTATTTTTTTATTTATCCACTCAGAGTGAATCTCAAACTCAGTATTTGTTAGAGAAACTCTATTCTTATTCTAATTCACAAGCTTCTTTGTCAGAGCAGTCTCTTTGGGCCCATGCCGTATACAGTAAGCGAAATATTAAACATGCCTATATCCCAAAAAACACAGTGGATACCCCTGAGTGGCTTTTTCTTGGTGAAAATGCCGATTTAGCCACTTGGAAATCGTTTGCTCACCATGCATCTGATATTTTGGTAGAAGCTACGATTTTACATTTTTTTTACAAAAAAAACTATCTTGAGATATCAGAAATTTTAAAAAGCACTTCGGGTGGTGCTGAAATTATAATTGCGGATGCTCTTATTAAAATTGGTTCAATAAGGTTGGGCCAGATAAGCACCGCTCAGGGCAGCAAAAAGGGTACTTTTTTTGCTAAAAAAAAGAAAGACTACAGTACAAAAGACCTTTCATTTATACAGAAAAACTTTTTTAAAAGCAGTCCTGCCAGTCACGAAGTTTTGGCTTTAAGGTGTTACCTTGGAGATAAAAAATTAAGTTCTGATGACTCTGAATTTTTAAATGCCTATAAGCTTGTTACCTCAGCCATAGAGTATTTGGATGTTTTATCTGAAATAAAAATCATTAATGAAAAAATTATTTTACCCGAGCCTGATAAAATTTTAACCCTATGGGATAGGTATGGTCTATGGTTTAATCCATTTACTTATAAAGGCGTCTGGATTTACCCAAGTCTTTTGTTGGTATTTATGCTAACTCGTTATGGGTTTGAAAACCAAAAAAATCGAGATCTTGCTTTTGAGCAAGAAGTTGTACGCCAAGAAATTTCTAGATTTGGACGCCTTGCAGGTGAAACTGAGGTTGTGATAGCAGATGAAAAAACGGATGAGTCTTTGCGTACCAACTTGGCTTATTTAGGATCCAAAGAAGAAGTCAGTCAGGTTGGCAATTTAAATCGTGATTTAAAATTATCTCAAATTAAAAGTAATCCAAGTCCAGGCGATAAAGTTAAAAATATTGAGACTACAATTAGCCTAAGTTTAAAAGCCCCCGTTAAAACAGGAGATGATGATTCAAAAAACAGTAATGAACCGCGTGTTTTGGTTTCAAATCAGAATAAAAGAGAGCCCTCTGCAGTGACTTTAGAAAAAAATAAAATAGATACGGGCTTTGTTTACAAAGGTGAGCTTATATTAGACGGTAACAAGTTAAGTGAATATGAAGGTTGGAAAAAAATGCTCGTTCAAGAAGGAGCTAAAAAAGCGGGGCAAGTTGAATTAGGTTGGGCTAAAAATTCGAACACCCAATACTATCATTTTAGTGTTAAAGAAAACAGCCAAGAACTTATTAAAAATCAGCTTCTTGGTATGGGTAACTTTAAATTTGAAAAGTTACCCCATCCCCGAAAAATGCCAAAAGGCTTTGTGCGCTTTATTGTTGAAATAAAAAATGTAGACAGCATAAGTAAGATTGAAAAGGGGCAAGATCATGAGGGTAAGTCGATGAGTCCCTCATCTTCGCCAAATGACCTCTAGGAGAAAATCTGACAATGAGTCTGCCCACTGCGAGTACCTTAGTATGGGACTATTAACATGAGGCTATATATATGAGATCTCTTAGAGGGGCTCTTATATCTTGGTTTTTGCTGTTCTCGCTGGGTCCGCTATTTTTTATTTCATATTTTATGTATAAAGCTTTTGAGTTTAGTTATGAAAATGAAACTCAGCTCAGGCTAACAGCTGTTACTCAAGAAGTTGAAGCGCGAGTGGATCTTTATCAAAACTTATTAAGTGATTTTTTAACCGAAGGAACCCCAAACCGAGTTGTCTTTGGAGCTAGTGAAAATTCAAGGGTAAAAACAAAATCGAAATCAAAAACTAATTTAAAAGATTATTTTGAAATGACCGAACAAATGATAAAGTTAAAACCTCTCGATGGGGTTGCTATTTATGATCAAAAAGGCAGGCTTTTGGCCTCGGCCCAAAAAAACGAAAAACAAAGTATAAGTTATTTTCCGAATAAAAATGCCAAGCAAAATTACTATCTTCCAGCTGAAACATTAAATCGCATCCCCAGTGGTGGAGGGCTTTACTATGCGATAAAAGTTTTTAAAAAGCGAAAATTAGGGTTAATTCAGTTTAGCTATATTGAAAGCCCTTCAAAAAAACAAAAATTTGTTATTGAAGTAACTAAATATTTAACAGTTCAATCGCTAAAAGAATTACAAAAAAAACGAAAGGCCGACATCGTTATAGTAAATACAGACGGGCAAAAAATTATCTCAACATGGGCTGATGCGCCTTCAGATGTTAAGATCTACCAAGGTTGGCTGCAAAAAGAGGACGAAACGATTAGATATCAAAGAGGCGATATTGCTAGCTATTTAGTGCAAACCAAAAAAATTTACTGGGGTAAGGGGGCGTTTTATTTTTTAGCGATCTCCTCGCGTGAGGCCTGGACTCAGGCTTTAACAGAGATTAGATTTTTTATTAGCGTGGCCCTTGTTGGTATTGCCATTGTTTTAGTTGTGGCTATATTTTCGGTAACATCTAAAATTATTCAACCTCTTCAAAATCTGTTAAGCGTTACGCGAAAAATTTTATATGATAAAGAAGATATTCATCTTGATTTGAGTTCGTTTGCAGAGATCAATTTGCTATCTGAGTCTCTTATGGTGATGGCCAAAGATATTAGAGATGCTCAATCAAAATTAGTTAAAAATTTTGACGAACTTAAAAGCGCTCAGGCTCAATTAGTACAGTCTGAAAAAATGAATTCTTTGGGGCTTCTTGTGGCAGGGATTGCACATGAAATTAATAATCCGATGGGGTATATGATTTCCAATTTGTTACCGTTAAAAGAGCAAATTGAGGAGCTGGCTAAGGGGTTACCCAAAGACAATCAGGCCATTAAAGAATGTTTTGAAATTATTGATTCTCTTAATCAGGGGGCCAGTCATATTAAAAAAATTATTTCTGGCTTAGCGCTTTTTGCAAAAAGTCCATCTTCGCATTTGGGCCAAGTTGATTTAAAATCTGTTATTGATTCGACTTTGATTTTATTAGGGCATGAGATTAAAGATAAACAAATTCAAGTTGAATGGTTTGCTGATAAAAGCGTATTTATTAATGCGGATGCGACCGCTTTGAGCCAGATTTTTTTAAATATAATTATTAATGCGATTCATGTTTTAGAAAGTGCTGGAAAAATTACAATAAATATAAATGAGGTAACTATTTCTGAAGCTGAAACTGAAAATGAAAGGGGTGATCACGTTCGGGGGCAGGCCCAAGAACAGTCACCCAATATTCAAAAAGAATATGCCGAAGTGTCAATTTCAGATAATGGGCCCGGGATGGGTCCAGCCGTTGCGGGCCGAATTTTTGAGCCATTTTTTACGACCAAACCTGTTGGCAAGGGGACCGGGCTTGGGCTATCTATTGCCTATCAAATTGTGCAATCATTTGGTGGTAAATTATATTTTAAAACCGAACTCGGGCAGGGGACAACCTTTTATGTGCGCCTTCCTCTGTCGTATCAAAACTCTCAAGTATAAATAGAACTATTTTGAGTTTCCCTTTTTTTATTACGACACAAAGATCGAGGTCATTACGCCATTTTAAGTGTAACTCGATATGAAAAAAGTCTATTGCCTGATTTGAAGCTAAATTCGCCATTTTAAGCACCGCACATTATATGCTAGTGATCTGTTATAGATGATAAATATCAGATTCAGACAGGGATTAACTTGCATTGCAGAACATCTCTTGTAAAAATTTATTAATGGAACGGTCAGAAAAAAAACTTTTTGGTTTTCTGTTAGTTTTAATTGCTCTTTTTATTGGGTATGTTACCCAATTTGATTGGTCAGATAATGGGCTGCTTAATTCAGATGGGCCAGTGGACCCAAAGTTATATTCGCAGTCACCAGAAGGGTCGCTTTCTGCTGAGCCCCAGTTAAAGGATAAGCAAGAAATCGTAAACAAGCACTTATATCAACTCAGTCAACGAATTGCTATTCAGCAAGGGTTACTTAAAAATCAACTTATCAAAGAGTTACCAAAGCAAGGTGAAAGTATTTTTAAATATAGTAAAAAGGGTTCAGAGCCCCTCCCTTTTGATCCTGAAGGGGGCGGTGGGACTGTTAAAGGTTTGCCAAGTGGCAGTGGGCAAGACGGTGGACAAGTCGGTGGACAAACGGGGGGGCAAATAAATCCACAAGTGCAACCTCGTGATCAAGTTTTAAGCGAAGTATCAGAGCAAGAGCTAGATAATTACAGCGAATTGGAGTACCGAGAGTCTTACAAGCAGCAGTTTCGTAAAAACGCATGGGGGGCCGGTTACGAAGTTGTTGTTGACGAACAAGGGATCGTAATATCAGTTCGTGAGCTTCGTGGATCAGAAAGGGCAAAGCCTTTTCCGGAAGATGAAACGGAATAGCTATTTAGCTCGAATGGCTTTTAAATGCCCATGCTCTAAAAAACTATAGTAACCATAGTGATCTAAAATAAGATGATCAACCAAGGCAATTTGCATCAGTTTTGAATTTTTTAAAATATTTTGAGTCACTTGAATGTCTTGCTCAGAAGGCCTTGCAACACCGGTGGGGTGATTGTGGGCTATGATAAATTGACTGGCCTTGGCTAGGATTAGCCATCTAAAAACCTCTCTGGGGTGGATAGAGACTTGATCAATGCTTCCCCTGAAAAGGCATTCATGAGAAATAATATCGAGCTCTGAGTTAAGAGCTAATATAAAAAACTCCTCTTGGTTCCAGTTAAAAAGAGATCTTAGCCAAAGTTGTGTTTGCCGAGCATTTAACGCATTGTGATGTATTGTCATAGATTTAGAATACTGCAAACGGGCAAGTTAGTTTTTTAAAAAAGAGACGTGGTTTTTGTCGGGGCTCGGCAGTGCGTCCGAATGAGGATGGTTGGCGGATTAATGCTTTAGGCGGCGATTTTATATTTAGCCGATTAAATACGATTTAATGCTAGATTTGCTTTGGCATAGTCGGCAAAGCCTTTAAAGTCAGGGGTATTAAGCATTTTGCCATTGTCTGACTTGACACTTTTAAATAGATCGCCATATTGACCATGAGTTTTACATAAAAACATAAGGAGGATATTATGTCTAAAGAAGTGGGCGTTCGCCCTTTACATGATCGCATTCTTGTTCGCAGAACGGCAGAAGAAGAAAAAACAGCAGGTGGTTTATACATCCCTGATACAGCTAAAGAAAAGCCTCAAAAAGGTGAAATCGTGGCTGCCGGAAAAGGCCGTGTAACTGAAGATGGTCGAGTATTGCCCCTAGAAGTTAAAGTGGGTGACCGAGTTCTTTTTGGTAAGTACGCAGGCACTGAGCTTAAGCTTAATGGTGAAGAGTTTTTAATGATGAGAGAAGAAGATATTTTGGGTATTGTTAACGCCTAAAATATTAGGTTTATTTTTAATTTAAAATTAAAAGTTTAATGCCAATAAAAAGTTACCAGTTAATGTTACCAGTTGTAGATACTAAAATTAAAAATTAAGGAGAATTAAAATGTCTAAAGAATTATTGTTTTCAGAAAATGCGCGTTCAAGTATTTTGCGCGGAGTAAATACTTTGGCTAATGCAGTACGAGTTACTCTAGGGCCTAAAGGTCGCAATGTTGTTATCGAAAAATCATTTGGGTCGCCTCTTATTACTAAAGATGGAGTGACTGTTGCTAAAGAAATCGAGCTAGAAAATAAGTTCGAAAATATGGGCGCACAGATGGTTAAAGAAGTTGCCAGCAAGACAAATGATCAAGCCGGTGATGGAACAACAACGGCTACTGTTTTGGCTCAAGCCATTTACAGAGAGGGTGTAAAAATTGTTACCGCTGGTCACAACCCTACAGCGGTTAAGCGGGGAATTGATAAGGCCGTAGAAACAGTTATCGAAGAGCTAAAAGCAATGGCAAAGCCCGTTAAATCTTCTGCAGAGATTGCTCAAGTCGGTACTATTTCAGCTAATAATGATAAAGAAATTGGTAAAATGCTAGCTGATGCCATGGATAAGGTTGGCAAAGAGGGTGTTATTACTATCGAAGAAAGCAAAACAGCTAAAACTGAAGTTAACGTGGTTGAAGGAATGCAGTTTGATCGCGGTTATTTATCTCCTTATTTTGTTACCAACCCCGAGCGCATGGAAGCTGTATTAGAAAATGCTTATATCTTAATTTATGACAAAAAGATTTCTTCAATGAAAGATATGATTGGAGTGCTTGAGGCCGTTGCAAAATCTGGTCGACCTTTAATGATTATCGCTGAAGAAGTTGATGGCGAAGCTTTAGCTACTTTGGTTGTTAATAAACTTCGTGGCACATTGCAAGTTTGTGCAGTTAAAGCTCCTGGCTTTGGTGACCGCAGAAAAGCTATGTTAGAAGATATTGCTATTTTAACAAATGCAAAAGTAATCAGTGAAGAGCTTGGCCGAAAACTTGAGCAAGCTGGTGTAGCTGATTTGGGCGTTGCTAAACGAGTTGTTGTTGATAAAGACAATACAATAATTATTGATGGTTCAGGCAAAAAAGCTGAAATTGCAGCTCGGGTATCACAGGTTAAGGCTCAAATCGAAGAGACAACTTCAGACTACGACAAAGAGAAGTTAAAAGAGCGATTGGCTAAACTTGCTGGCGGAGTTGCTGTCATTTATGTTGGCGCTCCTTCAGAAGTTGAACTAAAAGAAAAAAAGGCCCGCGTTGAAGATGCTTTAAATGCAACTCGCGCTGCGGTTGAAGAAGGTATCATTGCTGGCGGTGGAACGGCTTTAATAAGAGCGGCTTCTAAGGTTGATAAAACAAAATATTCAGAAGAAGAAGCTTTTGGTGCTACCATTATCAAAAGAGCATGCGAAGAGCCAATTAGACAGATTGCTGCCAATGCAGGTCTTGATGGCGCCATTGTTCTTAATAAGGTGCTTGAAAACAAATCAGCTACTTATGGATACAACGCCTACTCTGATGAGTATACAGATCTACTTAAAGATGGCGTGATTGATCCTGTTAAAGTGGTCAGATGTGCGCTTGAAAATGCAGCCTCAGTAGCCTCTTTGATGTTAACAACAGAGACTATGATTGCTGAAGCTCCTAAGAAAGATGATAAGTCAGGAGCCGGTGCTGGCGGCGGCATGGGCGGAATGGGTGGCATGGGAGGTATGGGCGGAATGGATATGATGTAGTATCCTCCAACTGTATTTAACTGATTTAAATCAAAATGATTTAAATCAAAATGATCTAAAACAAAAGGCCCCGCTTTATAAGCTGGGCCTTTTTTGTAATAAACATGTCTAAATAAAAGGAGTAACCATTTTTATGATCTCAAAGGAGATAATTAAAAAGCTAAGTATTATGATTCGAATACTGATGATGGCTTTTGCTCTTGTTGCTGTTGTTAAGACTATGAATTATTTAAGTACAGAAAAACTTGAGAATAGCTCATTTATTAAAATGTTTTTGGGCCTGCCAGAAGGAGCCCCTGCGCCTGCAAAGCAAGAGTTTCGATCAGCAAATGTAAAATTTGTCCCCGCAAAAGTGCAGTCAGATGAAACAGACGGAAATGATAAAAAAGATTAAAAAGATAATTGAATAATTGAATAAGTAAGAAATCGAAATGAAGGTAAATAAGAATCTCAAATGAGTAAGTGAATAGGCGAGATAGTGGATAAGTTCGTAAGCAAGAAAATAAGTAAGTAAGAAGGAAAAATAGAAAGAAAAAAAACCAGACCAGACTAGACTAGACTGGACTGGACTGGACTAGACCTAAATGGTAAGTAGCCTCAGTTGCAAAACTCTAACGAGACGCAACAGTAAGTAGCCTCTTGCTTGAAAAATATTTTTTTGTTACTGTTTTAAGGCGTTCAGGAGTAGCTCAGCTGGTAGAGCAAGCGGCTGTTAACCGCTTGGTCGGGGGTTCGAGTCCCTCCTCCTGAGCCATTTTTGAATTTTTTTAAACCTGCTCAGTGGTAGGTTTAAAAATTGGCTCAACTCTCGTTTATCGATACAGTCGAGTTTCCGCCGACGAATATACCAATTATTTCAAATATTCAGCACCTACCGCTGTTCAAATCAGAATGCTGCCGCCGACAAAAATATTTCAAAGAAAAGCCCTACGCAAGCAATGTTTCAGCTATTGGAAGATCGCGGTATTGAACTCGATGAATGTGCCCACGAAAAATCGCCGATCCCGCTGGTATCCGATGATTGTCATGAAAATTCTAAAAACAAGGGCGCCGGAGTGGGTCAGCGCAATTGAGTTTGCCAGATCGGTGAAAATGCGCTATAAATAAATTTTCTGTGACACTAGGAAGCACGATGAAAAAGACTCCTTCAGAAAAGAAAGAAACAAAGCGAAAGAACACACACGCTTGGCGCCTATGTCCTCCTGGTGAACACTGGAGGCGGACGCATCCTCTAAGGATATCACCAAGCAGGAAAAATCCTGCGGGCGGTGTGACGACTCGTCACGGGCATTGTGTCCTTAATCCCACTGGCAAAGATCAACTCTACCCTGATGAAATTCAGGAAATGGCAGAGCAAAATTTTTCAAAAGTAAAAGAAAAACCATGTCCTATCGATTTGGGGTTTAAAAATAAAGGAAACCAGTACGATGATATTATCGCGGGTTGGACGAAATATTGGAATGATGTCCTTAAGCCTGAAACTCCGCTTGCCCCTGACATTGTCAAAGCGCTAATCGCCAGTGAATCAGGGTTCGATCCAAAAATATTGGCAAATATGAAAAATAAAAACAGCGCTCGCGGTTTGATGCAAATCACCAACAAGACCAGAAAAATTCTGGCTGACGAAAAGGGCGAGTTAAAAGATCATTATCTGACACTGACAAGAGAAGATATCAATGACCCTTCCAATAATATTTGTGCTGGCATTCGGTGGTTGTTTCGTAAACACGCGATTGCTTCAAGCCTTCTCAAGAGAACGGCAAGCTGGGAAGAGGCTGTCGCGGAGTTCAAGGGTGCTAGGACTGCCACGAAAGCCAGAGCTTCAGTCCTGATGAAGAGATTTAGTGAAAAATTGGAGGACTTAAAAAAATGCGAAAAGTTCTAATACTGATCTTTTTAGGGTGTAGTGTTTCATTGGCTGATGGCCATCAAGAACATTTACAAGATTTAAGAAAAGAATTCCCTTACGGTTTATTGACAGATGATTTTGGCATTCTGAATAAACAAGATTTGAAAACCAATACTTGTATTGCTGAACCCGCTCCTTTTTCCGAAAAAGATAAAGTTTCTTCTTATCCCTATTGGCAATGTTTCGAAGTTGAGAACTCCAAAATGATCTGTGAACGCGGGAAATATGATTCATATGAAAAAGCTCTGATGTCCATGTTAGTCGTGTCAGGCACACGGGATGGAGAGCTTCATGAATTTATCAGTCGTCGACCTATTCCTCTTAGATCATGTCGACTTTATCAAAGGGACTGGCAAAAGTTCACCAAAAACGAGAAATATGTCTGTGTCTCTGGTGCCGATCCAGGCAAAGAAATAAAAGGGGCGAAAACTGTGTGGGTCTGGATTTTTGGTAGATACAAAACCAAAACGGGCTGTGATTCTTATTTTGACGGCGAATGTGATGGAAAACGAACCTGCGGGACATAGATGGTCAAAACCAGAACGAAGTCGGACTCAAATTACACGGAGATAAAGTTAAACTCAAAAAAATGCTCAGAAAATGACGGAAATGTACTAGAAAATATTTCCTGCCAAAGACTAAAACAGGGGCAAGTCTTAATAGAATGTTTGAGCATGCGATAGTTAGAATTTTTGAAGGAAAAAGTTACCGGCTCAATGGAGTTTTTGAAAAACAAAATTGACTTAAGGAACTAACTAGTAAAAAACGATTCAAAACTAGGGACTACTTATCTGAGACTGAGAGGGGGCTGAATATCTGGGACGCGACAGGCGGACAATCGGTTTCGAAAGAAGCTTGCCGACAAGTGATTTAATCACCAAATGGGGTGGTATAGTTTGAATTCAGACGGACCACTATCAAGCTCTGGCTCACCGAAGGTCAATCGCTCGAGGTCAGGATGTCGTGATCTCACAAATTTAATAAAACGTATTGGTGAATTAAACTTTT
>DYOP01000150.1 GCA_020720425.1 Bdellovibrio sp.
ACTGTCTATAATTTGCTAACACTGTTTATTTTTTTATCAACTGTCAAAAAGTTGAGATCTCAAATAAATAGGGTTAGCCCAACTTTTTATTTAAAATTTTACATAAAATTTTTAGTAACTCTTATTTTCGCTTTCTCTGCGCAAATGGGATCAGCGCCCTCTGCCAGCGCTGCCACTGCAACCGAAAAAAAAAGTAGCAAGGATCTTACGGCAGAGGAAAGAGCCGAAAAATGCAAAAAGGCAGAAGAAGACCTTCAACACCTTCAAGATTCACTTTCTGCAGGTATAACTCTAAAACGAGACGAAACAGACCACATTACTGGGAAAACAGGGGCTGAGATTTTAGCAGATAAGTCTTCATTGGAATCACAAGTCAGAAACTGCCAGCTAAAAGAGCAAAACTGCCTTACATTAGGCAAAGACAAACGCGAGGCTAGATCAAGAGTTGCGAAATCATGTAGTTCGTTAAAAAATTTAAAAATTGATATAAGCGGGAGCGAACTAGATACCCTACCCTCGGGTGAAGCTGAAACTTCTAAGGTCGTAACTTGTATGAAAAGACTTCAAACTTGTAGCGAAATGGATGAAAACGAAGCTGGCGTTGATCCCACTTCGGGGATTATGCAAGGGGTAGCAACTGCTCTAGGGGGATCATCCGTGCAGATACCTGCTTCGTCTTATGCAAGTTCTTGCAAGCCTGTCAGCAAGGATCGCAAACAAAACTTAGAGTCAAAGCAAGACAAACTTAAAGAAAAAATTGAAGATATAAATGATGAACTCACGGACCTTCAAATCGATGCTGAAAAAGAAAAAGAAGAAATTCAAAAAGAACTTAGAGATATGGCTAAGGCCGAGCGCCAACAAGACTTAGCAGAATCTGAAGGCAAGAAAAACGCTCAAATCGAAAGTCAGAAAGAGCTTATTAAAGCGCAAAACAAAATTCTGGATGCGCAAAAACGAACCCTCCTATTGCAAGGACAGTATAATAGTTTAATTGCGAAAAGGGCCTATAGTCTGGCAAAATATTCTAATTCAATTGTTCAAAAAGACTGTATAAAAAAAATTGATGCTGTAATTAGAAGTGAACAACTCCAACTCAAACAATTTGAAGAAAGTTTAGGTAGCAAAAACAATGGCTCAAAAAGCTTAATACTTAATAACTCTACTCAAGGCAGCGCGAAAAGTTTAATTTCAAAAAATGCGAGCTTAAAAAAACAGCGCTCTAATGATATCAATGAATGTATTTCTTATGCAAAAAAAGAAAGAGACCAAGAAAGGATATCTTATCAAAATATCATGGACCAATTACAGGCTGATATTGACTCTTTGCAAATAGACATAAAAGAATCTACCAAATTTTTAGAATTATCAAAAAAACTTGAGGCTCAAACGTTAAATGAGCGCGAACAAGACAAGGCAAAAATTAAACAAGAACGCATTCAAGAAAAACTCGCCCTAAATCAAAAGCAACAAACGTTAGCATCTCAAACTCAAACCAAAATAACCCAGTATCAACAAAAAATTAAGTCTAGACAACAAGAGCTGGCGAGCTTGTCTAATGAACTGGCTACCATTGACACTCGCCCAAGTGACGAATCAAGTCTTGTCGAAATTGAAGCTGATTATAACGATTATCTAGAAGCAGCCGAGCTGTATAATAAGTCAGGGTGTGTTACCGAAACAGATACAGATGGCTCTCCCAAAGGCGTAAAATAAAATACAAAACCGTTCTGCCCTCGTTGTTCTACCCCCCCCTCTCATATGCGCAAAAAGTACTGGGGGCGCTCACTCTGTAGCTCAGGCACTCATAACCTATGCCCCTTTTAAAATAGATGAGATTTTAGTTGAATTATATCAGATATAAAAATAGTGCTTTTCTTGTTGGGGCAGCCGATTTACTCTTAAAGGGCATGAAAAAAAAAATACTGCTTTTATTAGCTTCATTAATCT
>DYOP01000151.1 GCA_020720425.1 Bdellovibrio sp.
CTAAGAAATCAATCGGATCTTTGAATAAAACTTTGGCTGTTTTGGTTAATCGACTTGAAAAGCCCACGCCTGTAATCCCCATCCAAATGCAATATTTTGATCAATTTTAAAATCTTTGCGGTAGGCAATAACTCCAGGAAAATGTGCAATGGGCATAAGAAGCTTACTCTGTACTACCTTGCGTTCTAAATTCTGAATAGTTTTGTTAAACTCGGACTCGTCATCGATTATCGATGCACGGGCGATTTCATCTTTAGAAATAATTTTATCAAATCCAGAGAGAGCACTCTCTAAAAAAGAAAAATGCGTTAAGGGATCGGTGGGGCTGATCCCTAGAGGGGCTAAAGTTAGCATGGTATCATAAGAAAATAAGCGTTTAGAATCACTCGGATCTAGAAGCTCTATTTCTAAATTAGGGAAGTATTTTTTAATTTCTTCTATTGTTACTTTAAAAAATGGGTTATCAATCCAGCTTTTTAAAGTCGTAATTTTTATTGGATATTTAGAGATGCTAATTTGACCTGATTGTGTCGCGACGTCATTGTCCTTTTTTAAAGAGAATTGTCGATCACTGGGCGCAATTGAGTGAGCAGGGCTTCCTAGACTTTCTTGCATAGATTTTGATTGCTTAAAGTTCTCTAAGATTTTTAAAAGATTTGACCTAACTTCACTGCTAAGACCTTCGCGAGCAACCAGGTAAACAAACCATTCTGTAGGAAAGAGTTCTACTGTGTATCCTTTAGACTTTAGATTTTCAATTGCGACCTGATTAATCGAGAAACCAAAAAAATAAGCTCCGTGTTGAACTTTGGGGCTCATAGATTCGATAAAGGCCAAGGAGTTACCTGCTTTGTAATTAATAAGCTCTAAGTCTGGGATTGAGTTTGCTCTAAGGTCTGAGGGATAGTGCAAATTTATACTTAAGTTGGCCATCCCATCTGCGATTGATTTTAAATAATATGGACCTGTGGAGGCTTTCAACGCAGATTCTTTAGTCATTGGAACGAACTCCGGATCAACTAAGCAAAAATCAGGTAAAGTTAAAAGAAAGCGCAAATTCACAGGGATTTTTTTAAATGAAATCTTGATTTCGGGTTTTTCTTTATCACATACGACGTTATTCAGAATAGATCCATAAGGAGCATGCCGAGTACCAGCCATACTAGTTTTAATTGAGTTACAAATCGATTCAAATGACAGTAGGGATCCATCAGCTGAATTTATTTGATACTTTGGTTTAACTGTTAAGATGCCTGCTGTGCTCTCAATGGTTACATCAGATAGCAGACTTTCAAAACCCGACTTAATTGATGTGCGCGCATGAAATCCAAATAAATGTTCGCTTAACACCTGGTCGCCTACAGAAAAAACATTAAGAGGATTAAGATTTTCCCTAAACGAGAAGGGGTAATAAAGAGAAATCTTATCAAGCGGCCTCACTGATGTCCGCCTTAGAAGAGTGGCACCAATGGCTATTGCTAAGCTCGCGCTAATCGCAAATACAAGTAGGACTAGTTTTGCCCGTTTCGCCATGGATTGTGCCTTTAATTTCTTCCTGATATTGCTTCAAACCTTCATAAGTTATGATGAATGGAAGATCTTGTGCGCGCAAGTCTGAAATTTGATACTTATCTGCTATAAATGCCTTAAAAATTCGAAGATCGCGGGCTTTTTTAAATTCCCCCTCTTTCATAAAGACTGAAACCGAAGAGTAGTCGTTGGGTAGTGAATGAAAATACACAGGTGGTTGGGCTTCGGCTGTTGATAAATTGGCGATACAGCTAATTACTGCAACAAGGCCACTAATGAAATTTGTTTCAACTTTGAGTAAGAATGGAATTTTCACATTGACCTCCAGTAAGCTTGAAAAAGCTATCACTTGCCGCTAACTTTATGTAATGAAATGGTTTTTCACTGAAAAAGTTACCTATTTGACAG
>DYOP01000152.1 GCA_020720425.1 Bdellovibrio sp.
AAAGGGCCACTTAAAAAAGCTATGAGTAGTGGGACTAATTAATACCTAACACATTGAAGGGGAAAAAGTTTCAACTAAAGAAGGGATTGACTCCCTCTGGAATCATAGATATTATCTAATTAAATTAGGAGACTTGAATGACGACATTTTTAAAGTTCGGAGCAGTGTCGATTTTTTTCATTTTAAGCATGGCTTCTTTTGCTGGGTCTTTTGAAATCAAGTTAACAGACCTTGACCAGTCAAATTTAACCTCAGACCTTTCTAAAATTGATGTTCGTTACATAACTTCAGAGGTTGTTCAAGAGGCGCCTTATTCAATTGTTAAAAAGACTTATAGCTACCTTGATGATTCTCATCCGTTTTACATTCAGTGTTCAGAAAAATTTATTAATTTTTCTACTGTTGGGACAGAGAAAAAATGTGTCGTTAGTTTTAATTATGAGCTGTCGCAATCAGGGGTAATTGAAGCGCATGATGGGTTTATTCCAGAGGCAGCAGTTACTCAAATTAAAGATTCTGAAATGGCGCGAATGCTTTATAAAACAATTGGCAATGGCGTTACTCCGACCGTTT
Source organism: Bdellovibrio sp. (assembly GCA_020720425.1). GTDB lineage: Bacteria > Bdellovibrionota > Bdellovibrionia > Bdellovibrionales > Bdellovibrionaceae > DYOP01. The sequence continues at coordinate 574 of DYOP01000152.1, forward strand.
TCTTTAGTTCTAGCGAGATGGTTAAGCTGACTCATCCTTCTACGGGCAAGAGCTTTCCGGCTTTCAGGTTAAGAATAGACTGTAAAAGAGACTCAGGATATAAAGAATTTAGCTGCGTAGTTGGTGCTATTAAATAACTTCATCTCGTGAGTCTCTGAACCTTCAGGGCCCACTTGCTTCTTGCCGTCATTCGTCTTGTCCTAAAATAAACTCATCTTCCACTTCATTCTCCAATATTTCTCCCGCCAAATGAACATAGGTTTCATACTGACGGCCTGAGTGACCGATAATGAGTTTAATTATTTCGGAGTTAAAAGTGTCCTTGGTTAATTGCGTTGAGCGACTATGACGATTACAGTGCCATGGCTTCCATCTCGTCACGATTTTTCTCTCTTTTAAAATCTCATAAACCTTCGCAAGCTCACTGTAGGTAACTCCCTTGGAGATATTTTCAAAATAAAAAACATGCCCGCTTTTTAGATGTTGAATGGTTTGATTATTGCTCCGTAAAATGGCTTTCTGGTTGAGTTGTTTCAAGACATCAAAACACTCTCGCTCAACAATAGGGATAAATCTCCCGTCTTCATAACTCATAGACCTTTTGGTTTTTAATGGTTTTCTAAAGACGATTCCGTTATTTATGCTGGCCAATTGGGACTTAAGGCGAATATATCCAACGATTTTATGTTATGCTGAGCTAACATTTTAGAAAGTTTTTTATCATCAAGCTCTTTTTGAACAAAGCCCCCCCACTGCGAGTCCTAAAACTTCCCCGAGTCTCATTCCAGAGTGATAAAGGTAAGCTTTATATTCTTCACTTGATATTAAATCGTCTGCTGTCCTCCGTCCTAGCTTCTTCTTGTCATGAAGGGCACATTTGGGAGCCATGTCATGCGATACCTTATCGGCAGAGAAAAAAATAAGTTGCTCCTCTACACCGCAAAAGCGGAGCAGAAAAGCATGAGGAACTAAATGTTTACGGGGCCGTGACCAATTTGGTTTTTGAAAAAATTCCATAAAAACATGGGGTCGTCATTGGGCCCCATACAAACTCATTTTCCGCCAGCTCAAATCGTAATGTTTTCAAGCATTTTAAGCGATCCTTCTTTCAAGAACAAGTCTTTCCTCCACCAGAAATATGTCGTAGAAGGCCTCACTTGTGGCGAAATTGCAGACCAAATTTTTTCCGCCAGAACCACTATTTTGAAGTATCTGAAGCTCCATGGCATCCCTGTCAGGGAAACAGGAACCAATCAAAAAAGGAAAAGAGGGCTGGGGTATGGGCAGAAGGTTCAGTGTCGGCACATTGAAAACCATCAGAGGGAGCAGGAGAACATTAAAAAGATGAGGGAGC
>DYOP01000073.1 GCA_020720425.1 Bdellovibrio sp.
ATACTCTAGTTTTAAGGTTTTCTGTTTGTAAGGGGGATACAATATGTTTCAGCCAGTCAGTCATTCATTCATTCATTCATTCAATAAATATAATTTTTTATTTTTGATTTTTTTATTCTCCTCATTTTTAATTACATCATTTAACAACTGTAGCGATGTCCCATTGGTACGAGATGAAGAATCGCTTGATAGCTCGTTTGAGCAGCAAGGCGCCCCTCCTCAGCAATTAATTGAAGCCGCACTAGCCGTTAGAGCATCGAGTTGTATTGCTTGCCACGCCAGGGTTGTTGGAAATTTTTATACAGACTTCGGGTATGGTAACAATTATTTTAATAATAAATCCCTTAGAGCCGATCCATATTGCACCGAAAAGCACACTTACATGAACAAAAACTCTGCCTCCTATGGTAGCCGCTGGTCAATTTCAACTATAGCATTTCAATCTTTTTTCTCGCTAGATCAGGGACATTTTATTGTACCTCAAAAAGTATCAACAAATCAGTGGGATGGCGACGCTTATCCTGACGGACTTAGGTTTATCAAACAAGATTTATGGGATAAGCTTTCTGACGGCCCATTAACAACAAGCAATGCATCTGAGCGAGCTTATAAAGCTGATTCTTACATCAAAGAAGTCAAAAATATGTATATAGGCGCCCCAACTAATGACGATCTTCTCCTCTTAACTCAAAAGCCTGATGCTCGATTAGTATTTTCAAACTCGGGCAGATCTTTAATTAAAATATATGCTATAGGTCCTAATAGCACAATCAGTGGCCTTAATTTTTTAGTAAACAAATTAGATCAAGGCTACATGGCAAATTATAAACTAAATAAGGGCCAAGTCAGCAATGTTCAACCCATTACCTGTAGAGGTGATATTGTGATTATGGGTGGTCCCTTGTTACTAGCTGGTAACGACTTAAATCAAAACTCTTTAGTAACAGATAATATGGGTTGTCGCCTTTATGTCGAAAACTCTGTATTTTTAAATGACCAATTTAACATCCACCAGGAATTAGGAGGAACTGAAAATCTTCAGATAACTTCAACTCGCGCAATATTTATGGGTCTAGGATTTCAAAGCATAAATTTCAGACTCTTTAACTGGGAAGGCGGCCTTAGAAGCGGCGAAAGTTGCGCTGCTGAAGAGCAAAATGCTTCACTTCCTGCTTTAGATGATTTTCATATCGTTAAAGACCGCATAGAAGACGCTGGCCCCTTAACATCTATAATCGTCGATTTTGATAAAATAACCTCTTGCATAAAAACAACAACAAGTTCTGAATGTTTAAAGGGTAAATTAATGCTTGGAAGATTTGATGATAATATTTTTAGAGTTCTAAATACTCAATCAGATAAATTTATTCCTCATAAAGAGTTACCTCAATTGGCTATTAATTTAAACACTGTTATTCAGTCTGAATCTGACGTATGGTCTAAGGGATTATCCGAATTTAGTGAAGAGCCTTTTAAAACCCAGGGCGTGAATGCTTATTTAAGCTCTCGAAAACATGTAGAATATAAACACATGATTTTAAACGCGCCACAAATACAAAGTCGCTACATTGGTAAATTTAAAGGTCTACTCATTGCCGAATACGCGCTATTTGCAGTTGGAGATTTTCTCTTTGAACACGACAAAGAAACATTCCGTAGAGCAAAAATATTTCCATTACTTCTACCCAAAATATTTTCTACTGAGGCCTTAGATACCTCATCAAGTTATTCATCAAAATTATCTACTTCTTCAATGGTCTCTAATTACAAAAAAAATGAGATAATTGAGGCAAGTCAACTTTCGGTCGATCCTATCAGTGACGAGCATAATGCTAGGTCTAATAATACACCTATCAATATTTGGCATTCAGCCCCAAAATTAAATTTTAATCAAATTATAACTGAACAATCAAAATAGTGATCAGAACAGAAGTTAATTACACACCTATAAGCTTGCTACCCCGTTCCGGCAAAAGAAAAATACTATTTTTTACCAGCCTATCATCTCAAAAATTGAGTTAATGATCTGGTCAAAGATGTCAGTAACAACGACATAAATATTTTCTCCGATACCGTTAAAAAACTCTTTAACAAATACAACAAATATAACGGCGATAACCGAGTAAATAACGGCTTTGACAATCCAAACTGTTGACCTCATATCTTCGATTTGAAGTTGCTGACGAATATGCTCTATTTTTTTTAGAGCATACTGAAGCTCATCAAAGTGATTTCTAAGAGTTTCTTGAATTTCTTGCTGCTTAGATCGAGTGAGTGAGATATTTTTTGAGAATCCCTTTTTTCCTCTGATTGCATTAATTAAATCAATAGAATGATTTATAAAAGGAGTGATTTTTTCTTTATATCCTGGCAAATCAAAAATTCTTTCTTGGTAACTACTTAATTCTTCGATAGCCTTATCGTAAAGTTCATCAACCACAAAATGATTTACATTATAGCGTAAAGTATCAGGCCCGCCCATTTCTGAGCGATCTACTTTTAGCTTAACTGGTAGTTCATTATTAACTGGCAATCCCATACAAAACTTTTATCGGTAAAACTTTAATAATGTTTAGAAACAACAATAAGAAAAATCAAAAATCACATTATGATAATATAACTATGGCCTAGTTATTAAAGGTTAAGGACTGACCTAACTACTTTGCATGCTTTGCACGCCTTACACCACACTTGGCCTTTGGTCCTAGATCTAGCCCCTCTCCAGCCCCAAATAAGGCTCTATATATTCCTTCTGCGCCAAACCCTCTACTCTATAGCATCGGAGCTACCGCAAGAGTTCACCCACCTACCAAGGCAAAAAACTTTTATAATTGATTATCCCTTATCCTTACAGTTTTTACTTTAATGCTTTTTCTGACAGCTCAGGGACTAAGCTCGATCTCGAGGCCGAGTTAGTCATTTCACTCATTGAATTTTTATCAAAAGGCAAAAACCTTAATGGTTCATATTCAAAGGGATCTTTACCTCCAAACTTCTTAACGAGCTCATTGAGCTGATTTCGAATTAAAAATCTTGCCTTTGTCCAGTCTCTACCATTGGTTTTATAAATATAGTTAAAATAAACATCTCCTTGTTTTGTAGACAAAAGACCGGCCAATGTTACCGAAGGATTAACTGTACCTGTTTTTGCTGCCACTGATTCAGTTAAATCAGATGTATTATAAAGCGAAGTCACAGTTGACTTTGCCGATTCATAATCTTGACCAGCTACCGATAGCACATCCAAGAGAGTTAACTGATGAGATTTTAATTCGGCATCATAAAAAACCATCATTTTGATGACTGATTCACATGTGGCTTGATTATACACCTTAGTTTCGGGGGCCTCTGAGGTATAGGCGCGATCACCACTCCCGTTATAAAAAACAGTTGATGCAGAAAGGTCTTCAGGTAAAGATTTTAAAAAGTTAACAAAAGCTGGTGCGCCCCCTAAGCTTTCAAAAATCTGATTAGCGGCATGATTATTAGAATTTCGATTCATCTCTTTTAAAATCTTTATTAAAGGCGCAGAACGATAAATAATTTTTTGATCAAACTCTCTTAAATACTCATCTGTTGAGTCAGAAAATAAAATTTGATCGGGCTTAAGCAGCCTTGATAAAATGGGAAGCTTTATCCCCATATCTTTGTAAACAGCTTGCTGGAGGTAAGAATAATTTTTATTAATATTATTAAAAAATAATTTCAAATTGTTTAGTACCGTTGGTGCGCTGGGGTCGCTCGTTTTAAAGTAACCCTGAGCCACTGGTCCAAGCCTCACGTCCTGAAGAAATTTAAATTGATCATCAAAAGTTAATTCACGAATATGCATTACTCCCTTTTGCTGCAATACACTTAATACATACTGCATCATCTCACGCCCCGTATAAGGGTCCCTATAACCTTTAAAGTGAACATCAAAGGTACCTTCTTTAATTTTTTTTGATATGATAGGAATTCTTTTTAAATAAATTTCAGTCGGATACCTGTAATCGGGCCCTAGTAATTGAGTAGCCCAAAAACTTGTATAAATTTTTGATACAGATGCAATTTCAAACATTTGCTTAGTATTAACACCCTCAATTTGCTGTCCTTCTTTTGCTACCAAATAACAAGCCGAACCCATGGAAGCAGAAAATAGCCTTAAACTAAAAAAGTTAAAAACAACAAAAACAAATGCCATTCGGCCAAGATTTAATGTTATTTGGCTTTTGCTAATCATCAGTATTTATCCTATCGTTAAAAAATATCTTAATTTGTAAAAACTTATTAAAATATTTTATTAGTAATTAGACCCTAATAATCTTTTTTATGGTTACTTATCTGGTTACTTAAATACCTTTATAGCAGATTTCATTAAAATTCTAAAGTGTCTATAATTTTGATAGTGAATATTTATAGTGATTATTTATAGACTCTAAGTAAAAACCGATCTCTCAAGAGGGCTAAAACACTCAATTCAGATAAAAACCTATTAACTTCGCGCATTAGCCCCCTAATGGATTAAGATAATCCTATAAAACTGCTCTAAAACAGTTTCCCAATTGGCTTTTACTGTTATAAAAGCAATTATCCCTTTTGGGAAAGGAGTTAACATGGTTGTTCTTACATCTGAAGAGTTTAAAACTAAAATATTTAATTTCGAAAATCAGACGGAGTGGAAGTTCAATGGAACAACCCCTACCATTATTGATTTTTATGCTGACTGGTGTGGGCCCTGTCGTCAGCTTAGCCCCGTTCTTGAGTCGGTAGCTCAAAAGTATGCTGGCAAAGTCGAGGTTTACAAAGTTGACACCGAAGGTTCGCCTGATGTGGCTTCCGTATTTGGAATACGCGGCATCCCTTCTGTTTTATTTATCCCTACAACGGGTCAACCCGCAATGGTTTCTGGCTTTATCCCCTCAGAAGGCTTTGACCAGGCTATTGAGCAAATTTTTAATATTAAAAATTGATATCACATTTAAGATTCGTCTGGTGACCTTCACGCAATCTTGGCGGTTTCTACCTATAGCTCTCTTATGAGAGCTTGGGTCAACACTTACAAAAAACATAGCTCTTGGTCTTTTAAAGCCTTGAGCTAGTTTTTTTACCCTTTATTTTGAATATAATTAACCGAAGCAAATACAACGTATAAAATATGAGCCCCAATAAAGCCTGCCACGTATTCTACCCCACCTGCTCCAAAACCATAAGTATGCAGTCCTGCCCCTAAAATATAATTAACTCCATACCAGGCCATAATTACAAGTGAAAACGACAAAATAGCAGCCACCAATAATCCAAAATCTTTAAGCCAGCCTGCAAGTCTTGCATGAATCAAAGCTAAATACCCCAGCAGAGCAATAAGCGCCCATGTCTCTTTAGGGTCCCATCCCCAAAAACGACCCCAAGAGTAATCGGCCCAAACTCCACCTAAAATAATTCCTGGCCCTAAAAACCCGATTCCAATTTGAATAGATCGGTAAAGCCCTAAGACAATGGCTTTAATTCGGTTTTCATATTTAGTTTTATTTTTTAAATAAAAAAACAAACCAATATCGCCTAGTGCAAAAGCTAAAAAGAATGCCGCATAACTAATGGTTATTGTTAACACATGCACTGTTAGCCAAAAATTACTTCTTAATACGGGCTCTAATGGCTGAATGGTGGGGTCTAATACCGCTGGAGCTAAATCACTTAAAATAAGAGATAAGGCGCCCACACTTACACCCGCTGCCAAAACAAGTCTCCAGCGATATATGGCTTCAATAATCATCGAAAATAAAACCGTACCTAAAGAAACCCATACAACCGATTCATACATGTTGGTAACAGGGGCACGGCCCGACAAATAAGTTCTCACTCCAAATCCGTAAATGTGAAGAGCCAATCCTAAAACTGCCAAAAACCAAGCTCCCTTGATAAAACCGGGTTTTTGCCAAACCCAAACTAAAATAATAAAAACCAAAGCCATTAAGTAACTCATCCAGGCCCAACGAAAAGGATGTAAATCAGCATAAAAAACTTCAGTCCTGATTTTATTAGAATCCCAATACGCATTTTCTGCTTGAGCCTCTTCTGGTAACACCTTGTAAAAAGTCTCTATCTTATTTTTTAGTTCTTCCGAAACGGGGGTATTGGCATCAGCCCCTAAAGTTTGAACAAAGGCTTGGGTCACTTCGATAAACACAGTTGACTCTTCGGGCGAAAGCTCGGCCAAAGACTTCCATTGGCCCTTATTATTAAGATCAGGTAACACCCTAATAATTCTGCCCGAAATAAGCTCTCTAAAGGTTCCAATTTGATTTTCTAAACGCTGCGCTGCCTGACCAAAAGGATCTAACTTTTCTTTTTTCTGCCGTCTTGAAGCAATCTCATCCATAACGACAGGCAGTTTTGGATTTGAAAATAATTCGTTTAATGAAACATATTTTGTCTCTTTCGCTAATCCCAAAGCCTCTTTTAAAGCATAGTGTTTAATTTCAAAAATGGGCCGATCTTTCCAGAGGTCAGGCTGAACCCACCAAGTGGTAACAATTTCGTAAGCGGGTTTTGATTCGTAAGTTGTTTTACCATAAACCAATTGAAGCACTTCTTTTGCAAACGTATCATAGGGTTTAATTCTCCCCCCATCCAGTACAGGTAAATAACGAATAGGCTCAGAAGCTAACTTTTGAGCCCCTTCGGTAACTGAAGAAAATAAACCTAAAAAAAATAATAAAATATAACTTAAAATCAATTTCATTTTAAACCTCTGCTTCATTTTTAGGAGCCAATTGAGCCTTAGCCAACTTACGTCTATCATAAAATAAAATAACAACACCAATTGATATAACCAAACTTCCTATATATTTAATCCAACGACCTGGGTCTTGATTTACAGATAAGATTGAAGCCACCACCTGACCTTCTGAATTAGGCTGAAAACTGGCCTGATAAAAGGTAAACCCATTGTGCTTAAGAGGCTCATTCATAGATATTAAATGATCAACACCATCAGGACGAGTTACCAAACTTTGATACGTGGCAGGCCGATTGGTGCCAGGATAATGATCCATTTTAAAGTCTTTTAAGGTGATTTCTGTATTTATATCTAATCTGACTTGACCATACGAAACGTAATAAACATTTTTATCTGTAAAAAGTTTAATAACATCGTTTTTTTGAAGATAATGAGACTTTCCATTAAATTCGAGCTTAACAACCGAATTAGTCATATCTGATTTCTGATCAACAAATTCAAAATCTAATATTTCTTGGGCGTGAGGTAAAAACTGTAATATTTTAAATTCAGAGTTCATCCAAGGGGTATTTAAAGTTTCGTTAACCTCGATTTGGCCCTGCAAAGGATTTTTATTTTTCGTTGAAAAAAGGACATAACTTATTTTTTTGGTAACTTTATTGGCACTTAATAAATTACTCTGGCTACCCTTTGCACCTTCGTCAAACGCCTTAGCCTTTTTAGTAAACTTACTCTCACTTTTTACGTTACCTTTAATCATTACTTTAACATCTTTGTTATCCAACGACTGATTTTTTAGGAGTTCCTCTTTAACTTCACTGTCCATATATAAATAAAGCTCATTAGCTAGTGATTCTTTGGGGATTTGCTCTTTTTTAGTAAAATAAATTTTGGCTGGTCCAAAATTTTGACTCACGCCCTGTTCAAACCGGGGTTCAATCATCCACTGAGTAACACTCGTCATTGCATTAGTGAGTGTAAACTGAAGAGCCGAGCCCGCTTGAGGCTCATCCGAACGAGTTACTTTTTGACTGCTAAGTCCGTAGGGATACCAATCTGTAAAACGTAACTCTCCTTGGTCCGTCATGACACGGATAGGATTATTTTTAATATCATCTTTATAAAACTGAACATCTTGTTCGAAGATTTTTGTATAAATATCTCCGTCAAATGAGCTCCAAATGGTTAGCTGAGTTTCGGGGATATATACATATTTAGATTTTTCACCAATGGGGATTCTCATGGTGCCATCAATACCCCATTTTTGGGTAACAAGTGCTCCCAAAAGTAAAGTTAAAATACCCAAATGAGCAAAAACAAAAGAAAGATGCTTACGGCGCCAAGGCCATCGATCAACTAAAACGGCACTGAGATTGATGGCAAACACAATAAAAACAATTGTCATCCCAAGGCTTTGATATACTTTTGATTTCGCCGCTTCTGCATCTTGGGTTATCGACTCAACAAAAGTCCCCCAAGATATATAAATAGTCATAGCTAAAATTACGATAACAGCAAGTTTAAGAGAGCCTAAAAATTTAAATAACTTTGATTTTCGCATTAAAAAAATTTAAGCGAAAAAAAATTAAATGTCACTTATCTTACTGATTTTTTATTTTTACCCTGTTTACGTCGGCCTGATTCGGTTTTTTCAGTCATCTTTTGTACAAGATTATTAAGAGATTCAATGGCTTCCTGCAAAACCTCGCGAAGATCCACACCTTGCTTTTTAACAACAACTTCTTTTCGAACCCCTGGATAACGGTACATCAAAATCACTTCACTGTTTTTAATTTTACCCAAAGCGGCTTTAGCATCTAATTTAAAATGAACCTCAATATGATGGGGACCGCTATCTTGTTTTTCATATCGCCTCAGTAACCCACCTAAATGCTTTTCAGTAAATACTTCGAGAGATTCGCTTCTGTCAAAATTGACAAACCGAATGATCATATTTTCCATGAGGACCTCCCTTTTGGTTTGACTAGTTTGCGCCTACAAGCATTTTGACTCAAGACTTAATGCATCACTCCTTGGGATGATCGCCCGTTAGTCCTGTATTTGCATCTTGCTCCTCGGGCACCTCAACGGTGGTCAAATCTGCAGATATCTTTTTCGATGTTTTAGCCCCCAACTCTTTTAGCCCCTCAATCCTTTGAATAATGTTACCTCGGCCTTCTTTTAAACGACCAAATGCGGTATCATAGCTTTTTTGAACAAGACCAATCTGAACTCCCATCTTTTCAAACTCTTCAATAAATCCAACAAATTTATCGTATAATCCACCCGCATTTTTAGCTATAAGCTCGGCATTTTGATTGTGCTTTTCGATTCGCCATAAGTTACCAACGGTCCTAAGGCTTGTAAACAAAGTGCTCGCAGTAACAATAGCTACTCCCTTATCCCAAGCCCATGCCCCAATATCGGGTTTTGCGCTTAAGGCCAAAAGATATGCAGCCTCAATCGGGACAAACATAAAAACAAAATCGGGTGATTTTACACCTTTCGCATCTTGGTAACGTTTTTGAGATAAAATTTGAACATGATTTTCGATCGACTTAAGATGATCGCTTAATCCTATTTGTTTTTGGGTTTCCTGATCTGTATTTTGAAAAATTTCAAAAGCTTTTAAAGATACCTTTGAATCAACAATAATATGTTTGCCATCTGGCAAGTAAATCATAACATCAGGCCTTAATCTTTGGCCATCATCCGACTGAAAAGTCTCTTGTAATTTAAATTCCAGCCCCTCTCTTAAGCCAGAAGCTTCTAAAATTTTTTCTAAAATCATTTCGCCCCAGTCACCTTGAAACTTATTATCACCTTTTAAAGCGCGAGATAAAAACTGGGTCTCTTGCGCAACCCGATCATTCATCAAAATAAGTCGGTCAATTTCTGACTTTAAAACAAAACGATCTTTTGACTCGGCATGAAATTTATCTTCTATTGATTTACCAAAAGTAGTAATTTGCTCTCTCAAAGGCATAAGAATTTGGTTTAAATTTTTTTGCGCTATCTCGTTCATTTGGGATGATTTGGCTTCAAAAATAGCTTGAGCGAGCTCTTGAAACTGAAGCTTTATCGTTTCATTGGTTTTTTCAAAAACTTGAGATTGGGCTTTTTCTTTTTCTTGATAAAATTCTTGTTTTATTTTTATCTCTGACTCTAACTGAGCTTTTGCCACGCGCAGCTCTTGATTTTCCTGCACAAGGTGCGATTGCCATTTTTGCTTTAAATACCAAATCCCAAAACCACCCGCAACACCGCCCAAAACAAAACTAGCTCCCGCTTCTATCAACACTTCTGCCCCCCCAAAAAAACACAGCATAAACTTTATCTAACAAATACAATAAAAAGCCTTTTCCCTTATCTAAAATAACTTTTCGTAAATAGGTCACAGACTTCTTGCATTTACAATAAATGTTTACTCAAATAGAGTCATGCAACTTTTGTCAATCCAATCTAGGCTATTTGATTTTATATCGCAATTATCAACAAAAAAAATATTTGTTCTTTTCTTTTTTTTCGCAGCCCCTTTGTTTTGCAAGGCTCAATCGAGCCCAACAGATGACTCTGATAAGGGCGATAACTTTGATCCTTTTGCTGATTACTCAGAGTATGACCAAACGGCCCAAGAAGAGTCTGATATTTATTTTTTACGCCACGGCAGAATGGTCAACATAGCCATCAGCGGCGGTCTTAGATCATTTACAGATGTACTCAAAACTCTTTACTCCTCAGGGCCCACCTACGGCCTAGCCATTAACTATTTTTTTGATTTACGCTTTGCCGGCTATATGGGTTTTTTAACCGGAGATCATGCATTTCAACTGACGACTGATACGACCCAATTAAATGGTAACATCTCTATGACCTTTATGTCTTTAGGTTTAAAATATTACTTTGATACTGATTTTTTAATCCGCCCCATTGCTCAATTAAACCCCTACTGGAATGTGGGACTCAATCAATCCTATCGAACTCTGTCATTATCTAGCAGTGATACCTCAGCTCAAGACTCAACCCTGGGACTCGAAGTGGGCGTGGGAATAGAAATCCCCATTTTGCGCAATGAGGCCTACTTTGGATTACAATCAAGTTACCGCTATTTTAGTTTTAAAGATGAAACTCAAAACCTAATTGATCCCGATTCACTTTTGCCCATTAATGTTAAGCCCTCTGGCGACTCGCTTGATATCTTAGTTCACCTTGGCCTGAATTTTTAACCAATAAGAATCGTTTGTATAGGGGGGGGACTGATGGATCTAAAAAACCCAAGCCGAATAAAAAATCGTCTTAATGACTTCGTAAAATATA
>DYOP01000153.1 GCA_020720425.1 Bdellovibrio sp.
AACCCTTTCTTTTACGCTATTTTCAAGAAATTGCACTTATTGTTAGAATTGGCGCTTTTCAAAGTCTGCAAGATACGCACAGTTTCGGAGGTTGTAAGGTGTTTTGCCTTTGTCGGCTCGTTTTTCAAGCTGAGAATAATAGGCTTCAAAATGAGCTTTTATAACTGGATAATTATCAATGTCAATAGGTGGATTATTGTGAGTGTTGATGAGCCACAAATCAGCATAATTGATGCTGTATTTTTGGACATCACGCCCACGAATGAGTGGCTTAATGAGTTCGGCGTTTTTGTTATCTTGTGCGATAAGCTCATCTTTTTTTGTGGCGTCAATGATAAAGGCTTCATTAAATCCAGTCAAAACGCCACGATAAATAGAAACATCCCACTCTTTTAGCAATTTCCCTTTGCTCTCAATTTTCCTCATGAGCGCGCCATCTTCGTCATTGGCATCAGCATTTATGATTGCCTCTTTAAGTAGCGTTGGTGTGGTGGTTTTTGGGTTTAGGTTTTTGATGGTGGCGGTTTTGGATTCGCCCAGTTTGGCTTTATCGATGGTCGCGATACAGCTCTCAACGGTCGCCTCATCGAAGAGCTGGGTATCTTCAAAATTGGCAATGAGTGTATGACTGCTTTGCTCAAAAAGCCGTTTCGTGGGTTCGTCGTATTTGGTTTTGAGCCAACTGTTTGAGACGATGTAGGAGAGCTTGGCGTTTGGCGATGCGACTTGCAAGCCTCGCTCAAAAAACAGAGCCAAAATATCACCCGTCTTGTCAAACACTTGATAACCAAACCGACCATAATCAACCTCTTTGAGCTTGCTAAGGCTGATATACGGCGGATTACCTATCACTATATCAAACCCTACAAAATCACCATTTTCATCCAACACTTCAGGAAACTCAAACCGCCACTCAAAAGCATCTTCGTAAATCTTGCCTGTTTCTATCTCGTCAATTTGTAGCAGTAGTTTATTGAGTTCTGCAAGTGATTTATTTTGCTTTTTTTCATCTATCTCTCCAAAAAGTTGCTGTTGAAAATTGCTATTTCTCCAACTTAAGCATTTAAGGCTCAGTGCATCGTTAAGCTTGTCAAAACTAAACTCTTCATAGTATGCCAAAAGTTTATCATTTAACTATTTTGTGACCTTATACTCTGCTTTAAGCGTAAGGTGAAAGTTGTTTGAGGGTCTGTTTGCCCAAAAGATACTCTTTAAAAAGTATTTTTGAGAGTCTGATCGGTCGTCTTGAAGATGAAAATTGATGTCCGCAAGATTGACATCTGTACCGTTGAATATCCCTTCTTTTACTGTTCTTTTTGACCTTTAAGCTTTTACAATTTGGGCAACATTTACCGCTTTTTTTAAAACTCATTTTAGATAATCCTTCATAAACCCCCATGGTAGCGAAGTTTCCTAGGGATTTCAGCCTCTTGTTTTTTTCATTACGCCTCAAAAAACGGCATGATTTAAAGACTCAGTGAGGTGGAAATAAATTTGGGCAAAAAGTTGTCTGGATTTTTCAGGGAATTATCTTTTTTTTCACCTTCCGATACTGTGAAGATTTAGCGTATTGGGGGGAGTGCCTCTTTTATTGGAACCATACTGCAATACAAAATAGTTGCCGTTTTGAAAACTATGGATTGGATTTATATCTATAATTAATAGTTAATATTATTATAAGAATTTATTAAGGTAATTTTTGTTAATCTTCATATTATTGATTTTAATTATCAATAATATTACTAAAAAGGACTGCACTATGTTATCAGAAAAAATAGTTGCAAAACTAAACGAACAAGTGAATTTAGAGATGTATTCATCAAATATTTATTTGGCGATGAGTGCTTGGTGCGCGAACAAAGGGCTCAAAGGTTCAGCAGATTTTTTAAAAAGACACTCAAAAGAGGAGTTGGGTCATGCTT
>DYOP01000154.1 GCA_020720425.1 Bdellovibrio sp.
TCAAGATGGCTTGTCAATATAGCTTTTCAAGATAGATCGACTCACCTCCCTGCCTTGGCACGTTTTGAAGGGCAAGAACATCTCCGGCTATGCTGCTATTTATTATGTGATCAATTAGAAATAGCGAGCTAATGCTATTAAAAAGTGAAGATAAAAACTATCAAACAAAATAAAAAATAGGTGCTGATATAGATTTGTCATCAACCTTAATCATTTGATTTGATCGATGAAGAAAAAGCACACGACTATTGTTATATTTTTTTAAAAAACTTGCAGCCATTGCTTTTTCACTTCGACTTGGCAGTTCATCATCAATGGCCAGTATGGCAAGATTGTATCCTTCACATTCAATTGCATAGGGGATACGCGCACCACCTCGGGTTTCGTAATGAAACTCTTTAAAAGTTACACCAAGGTGATAAAATAACTGCGCTCTTAAATTTCGATAAATGAGTTGTTCATAATAATCAGGCTCAGTTAAAATATTTTGGCTAAGCAACCTAGACTCAGCTTGATCTTCTAGATAATAAATGGCGCCTGAATAATCACCCTCTACTTTGAGGCGTCTTACCAAAAAGATAGCCTCAAGTGCATACAGTATTTTTTTTTGCGTTGGCAAAGTGATTCCCGTTATTTTCTTTGCGTCTGAGTAATTAAAACGCTGACCCTGCTTTTTTGCCACATACTCAAGAAAATCAAAAATTTGAGAGTTTGGTAAAGTGGTTGGATAAACTTGCCTAATGTCACGCTCTAATATGGTTGAGAGTTGTTCTTTTAATTTAAGTTCTCGCAGTTTATTATTTTGAATGAAGCAAACACCAGGCAAGCCTCCTCGATCTAAATAATAATTATATTCCTTAGAGGATTTACTGATCCGATTTTTTTTACTTTTGATTATTTGTATAATTTTTTCAACAGAATTTTTAGCAAAAAAAGGTAGTAGGGTTTGTGGTAAGGGTTCGTGAGCTAATTCGCTTATTGTAAAAGGTAATAGTTCAAAATTAATGATTCGGCCAGTGAGCGATTCTCTGATTGTTTTTTTACTTGTAAACCTCACGCTACCAGTTAATAGGTATTGCCCAGGTTGTTTATTTTTTCTGATATGCTCTTTGAACTCTGGAAACAAACTTGGGGCAAATTGACATTCATCAATAGCTTGAAGATAATCTTTATATGTTTTAATGAATTTTTTAGGGCTCTCAAGAGCAAGGCGAAGTAAGTCTCTATCGTCAAGAGTGACATAACTCTGGGCTATGTTTTCGGCAACGGTTGTTTTGCCTACTTGACGATGACCAATTATTCCAATTAATGGGGACAGATTTTGAGTTTTTTTAATTAAATATTGAATATATCTTTTTCTAAGATGCGCCATATTGTGAATTATGGAGGAGATATCTTGCTTTGTCAAATTTTGCATAATATGCATTTTTGAACAAGGCTTATTTGAATTTTCATAGTATGCAAAATTCAGTATTCTCTTATTTGGGCGCACCCTAGCCCCCCTGGAGGTGACCGCGACAGCCTCTCCCAAGACCCAGTGAGCTTAAGCAGACTCTAACTTAACATCGCAATCGAAGCCCTCTTTGACTAACATCCTCAGCTTCACGCTATACTTCTTCTCAATTTTTTCAAAATACGATTTCGTAATACAGATCACTGACCCTTGCGGTCACCCTTAAGGGACTCATCGTAGAACCCCAGCAATTTCATAACCTCCCTAATACCATTTGATTCAACTAAGAAAATCTAAAACTGAACTTTCTTTCTGATAAAACCAGAAAATTTTATATAAAGTTCGTGACCATCAAGTAACATTAAAAAATCGGCCTATGGATCTTTTAACCGCTGGCGAAAGCAGCAACGAGAAACGTTGTTGTTACTCACGTTGTTGTTACTCACGTTGTTGTT